>JAJYGL010000064.1 GCA_021790625.1 Pseudomonadota bacterium
TAAATGAAAGCAAAGCGCCAGTCTCTACCGTTCTCGATGAGACGTACAAGGTCGCGATTACCCGGTTCGACCGGCGTATTCGCGTCGGCGGCATGGCAGAGCTGGTTGGTTTCGATTTGCGACTGGATTATCGCCGGCGCGCGACACTGGCCATGGTAACGGACAGCCTGTTTCCGGGGAGCTGCGATTTGCCGCAGGCGAGTTTTTGGGCGGGTTTGCGTCCGATGACGCCACGAGGCTTGCCCTTGATTGGCGCAACCCGTCACGGCAACGTGTGGCTCAATACAGGGCACGGCACATTGGGGTGGACGATGGCTTGCGGGTCGGCACGGATGCTGGCAGACCGCATGGCCGGTCGGAAACCGGAAATTCCGGAGATGGCCTTTATGCCGGAATCCGTATGATTTTTTGTGTTACAAAGCGCCAAAAACCTTGCTGATCAAGGCGCTGCCAGCGGCAACCGGATTCGCGCGAATGGCGCTTTCTTCGTCACCGATGGCCTGATACAGGCGGCTGAGCGCCTGTTGTGTGATGTAGCTGTCCAAGCTGGATTCATCTGGTTTGATGAGGCCGAATTGTGCCGCTTCGCCGGCGTAACGGTCATAAATTTTCGCCAGTTTGACTTTGGCGGTGGCTTGGCGGGCGATGGGCAAAAACTTTTGCGTCAATGGCGCTTCGGTTTGCTGGCGGAAATAATCGGTAGCCGAGTGTGGGCCACCAGTCAGGATGTTCTTGGCGTCGACCAGCGTCATGTGTTTGATAGCCTGAACCAGTAATGTTTTGGCCTGCGGAACGGCGGCTTCAGCCGCACGGTTGATGGCGAGGTCGAGTGCGTCTGCCTGTCCGCCGAGACCCGCCATATGCATCAGGTCGCTGGCTTTTTGCAGGGAAGGTGGCAGAGGGATGCGCCATTTTGGACTGCCATAAAAGCCGTCCGTCCGACCCAATGTGCTGACGGCGCTGTCTACCCCCTTGTTCAGCGCGGCCTTCAGACCGGCACCGACTTCGCCATTGTTCATGCTGGCAAGAGCAGCCGAGTTGCTGTTCGGGCTGTTCTGAGGGGGACTACCGGGCGACAGATTTTGTTGCAGGGTGCCGTTCAGCTGATTTTCCAGATTATTGAGATCAAAGGCCAGGCTTGGGGCGGAAGCCGTCAACAAAACGAGACTGGCGATGAATAATTCAGCGGTTCCACGGGGTTTCACGCAGGCTCCTTTTGCGTGTCGATGCTGAGCAGATATTCCCGGTAATGTTTTAGTTCGGTTATCGAGTCATAAATATCGGATAGCGCTTCGTGTTTGCTGTCTTTGGTAAAGTTTTTGGCGATGGCGGGTTTCCAGCGTTTGGCGAGTTCCTTGAGTGTGCTGACATCAAGGTTGCGATAGTGGAAGTAGTCTTCCAGTGCAGGCATGTAACGAGCAAGAAAACGTCTGTCCTGACAGATGGAATTGCCACACATTGGCGATGTACGTGCCGGGACGTGCTGTTTCAAGAAATCCAGCATCTGCGCCTGTGCATCGGCTTCAAGCAATTGACTGGCCTTGACTTTGTCGATCAGGCCGGATTTGCCGTGCGTACCTTTGTTCCAGCTGTCCATGCCATCCAGTACAACGTCAGGTTGGTGAATGATCAGTACCGGCGCTTCGGCAACGGTTTCCAATGCATTGTTGGTGATGACGAGTGCGATTTCCAGAATGCGGTCTGTGTCCGGTTGTAGTCCGGACATTTCCATGTCAATCCAGATCAGGTTGTTTTGATCTTGAGGCATTTATCGTTTCCGTCGTGTCGAAAGCCAAATTGTGGCATAAACAGAATTTTTTTGCTTGCCTGACGTGCTTGTTCATGGCGGTAGGGGTCTGGTTGCGCGTCAGCGGTTCCTTAACCTGAAAGAAACCGTTTTGATAACGTGTGGCGTCCATTCCATTCTTTACAATGGCTGGAGAAAATTGTGGCATAATTCTCTTATGGATATGGTGAAATGGTTGTTTTATGGTGGGGCGGTGGTGTTCGGCCTCGTGCGGGCTGTGTTGATTGTGCGGCAGATGCGTTACGTCTGGCGGCGACGTATGGACGTGCCGGAGGCCTTTGCTGCTCGTGTTGAGGCAACACAGCAGTTGCGTGCCGCCGAATATACACTGGCAAAAAACCGTCTGGCGTTGTGGCAACTTGCGCTGGAAATCGGGTTGTTGGTGCTGGCGACCGGTTTGGGCGGGCTTTCTCGTCTGGCGCAGATTGTCACGTCCCTGTCGGTGCCGGGGTTATGGTCGGGTGTGTTATTACTGGTGAGCGTGATGGTTCTGGTCAGTGGCGCTGAATTGCCTTTGGAACTGTACCGTAAATTTGGTGTGGAAGCGCGTTTTGGTTTCAATACTGCGCGCTGGCGCGATGTATTGCGTGATATGTTATTGCAGACCATGCTGGGTTTGGTGTTAGGGGTGCCGTTGATTTTTGCCATATTGTGGACGATTGCCCGTATGGGACAGCATTGGTGGCTGTACGCGTGGCTACTGTGGGTCGGGTTCAATGTATTGCTGATGGCGGTGTTTCCGGTGTGGATTGCGCCGTTATTCAACCGGTTTACGCCGTTGCCGGAAGGCGAAATCAAAGACCGGATCGGTCGGCTATTGCAACAGTGCCGGTTTGCCGCAGAAGGTTTGTATGTCATGGATGGATCGAAACGCAGTCGACACGGGAATGCTTTTTTTACCGGTTTTGGTCATAATCGACGTATTGTGTTGTTTGATACTTTGCTGGAGCGCTTGCAGCCGGTAGAGATTGAAGCGGTGTTGGCGCATGAATTGGGGCATTTTTACCATCGGCATGTGTTGGGCAGGATGGTGGGTATTTTCGTTGTCAGTCTTGGTTTGTTATGGGGAGTGGCGCAGGTGATGCAGCATCCGGATTTTTTTATGGCGCTGAATCTGGGTTTGCCCAGCGCGCCCGTGGCGTTGGCTTTACTGTTGTTGGCGCTGCCGGTATTTTCTTTGCCGGTTCAGGTGTTGATCGGGATGTTGTCACGTCGGCAGGAATTTCAGGCGGACGACTACGCGGCAGAAAAAGTGGGCGCGCGACCTTTGATAGAGGCGCTGGTGCGCCTGTATCGCGATAACGCTACCAGTCTTTACAGTGATCCGTGGTATTCGTTGTGTTTTGATTCTCATCCGAATGCGCAGCAACGGGTAACGCATTTGTTGGCGCATGAAGTTGGTGTTTGAACGTTGTGCAAAAATTTTTCAGGAGTAATGGCATGAAAATACGGGTTTTAACAGGTTTGGCAGGTTTGGTGGGTTGTTTTGTGAGTGTGGCTGCATTGGCTACGGCACCAGTCGATCCGGCGGCAGGCAAGGTGTTGCTGGAAAAATCGTGTATGGCTTGTCACGCTGCGAAGTTTGGTGGCGATGCTACGCGTGTTTATACTCGCCCGGATCGCAAGGTGAAATCCTATCCACAACTACTGGCCAGAGTACAGGCGTGTAGTGCGCATACCAACACAGGCTGGTTTCCGGAAGACGAAGCCAATGTGGCGGCATATTTGAATCAGAAGTTTTATAAATTCAAATAGCGATCTCGCGCCAACGGTATACCGAGATTGACTGTTGGCGCGGTTGTTGGTCATTTTTCTTCCTGGAGCATGAAAGTTTCATACTCCAGTATGGAGAATTTTTTGTCCAGCCAGTATAGTCCCGTGGCGACGACGATCAGCAGGGAAACGGCGAAACCGTAGCCATACCAGTCTGCGCCGAGACGGATACTGAGCAGGCTCAACAGCAGGTTGAGCAGGACAAACAGGCCGGTGAGCGAGAGGCTGATTTTTCGTTCGTCCAGATAAAACAGGATGTTCAGGATGCCGAGAAAAACGACCTGTAATCCGGAAGCGACGACGTCGATATATAACAGGGACGTATAATACTCCGAGATACCTACCCAGCGCAGAAATGCCGGTGCGGCAACAAAGGTGATAAGCACGGCAATTGCCTGGATTTTGATAATTTCAAAGATGCCTTGTTTGGCGGTGGATACCATTTCGTCGCGTAATTCTTCGATTTGCTGTAAGGTTCCACCGTTGCGGATGGCGTCGTAGAATTTTTGGTAGTATTCGACAAAGTCGGTTTCCATGCGCACCAGAAATGCTGCCATGCCGGGAATGATGGATAAATAGGCGAGAAAAATCGGCAGATCATAAATGAGCGAGCCGTGAAAAATGCCGATGATGGACTGACTGGTCGACGGCGCGTACCAAAACACATATTTGTCAATCCATACCCCAAGATTAAAGAAAAATCCGGTCCAGATCAGTGCGGGATACATGCGCTTTTTCCGGATGAAATCAAATTCGATGAAATGATTGGATGGGTAAAAATAAAAGACAAAACCCAGTATGCCGGTCAGCAGTACAAAATGCCCGGCCAGCACACCGGCTAACAAGCCATTCAAGCCCACATGTCGTAACAGAAAAGCGGTCAGTACGGCAGTGCTGTAACCCAATGCAAACATGGTGACGATGGTTTTGTAGTTTTTCATGCCAGACAGAAAAATGGTGGCGATCCAGATGTCGCACAGCACGACAAAATTACTGACGAGCAAAATACGGTACATCAGGCTTTGTTGCGAGAAACCCAACAGGGCAAGCAAGGTACCCAGAATACCGGAAACGAGGGTGGTAATGAGGATGGCGCCCAACAGACTGGGCAGGACACGGTTATCCTGTTTTTCATACAGACGGTCGGCAATATAGCGGGTAAACCCAAGTTGCAGAAAACCGGTCAGGATGAGACTCATGGCGATGAGGTGGGTGACGGTAACTTGAAACTGGGTGATGAGCAGATGGGGAAAAACGCTGCTAAGACTCAACAGGCCGATGATAAGGATACCCACGATGGATAATATCCATGGGCCTGAGCTGATGATGCCGGCATACGCATAAGCGGTGAAGACGGACAGGTAACTGTCGTGTCGCAGTATCTTGCGAATCTCAAATCCGATGCCAGCCATTATGCGAGTATCCTGTCGTACAGTGCGCGATAAGAATCAAACATCTGTTTTTGCGTGTAGTAACGTTCGACGCGTTGGATGGCGGCATGGGCGGCAGGGAACCAGTGTTCGGGTTGCAGCAGACGCAGGGCAGCGTCCGCCATGGCTTGTGGATCGGCGATGCGGGTGACTTCACCTGCGACACCGAGTTGTTGGTCCTCGTCGCCATGACCATAAATCAATTGCCGGCAGGCGCCAACGTCAGTGGTCAATGCAGGGACACCGGCAGCGAAAGCTTCCAGAATAACCAGCGGTAACGCTTCGCTGATGGAAGACAATACCAGCAGGCCGATTTTTGGCAGCAAGTCGTCCATTTTCTGAAAACCAAGAAATTTGACGTTTTCCGTCAAGCCAAGACTGGCGGTCAGATTGCGACATTCTTCGGCATAAGCGGGATCTTCGTCTTCGGGACCGGCAATCCAGCCTTCCGCGTCGGGCAGATGATTGACGACTGTTCGCATCATGCGAATGAAAGTTTTGATGTCCTTGATGGCGACAACGCGACCAATCAGGCACAACACATGCGGAGGTGTCGATGGACGCTTGGCGCGCACGAGGGCGAAGCGGTCGATGTCGATGCCGTTTGGTATGATGAGTGTGCGCTCGGCCGGTGCTCCATCGCTGATTTGTCGCTGGCGGTTGTTGTCATACAACGCAGTGATGATGTCGGACTGTTGGTAGCACAGCCGCCCCAGGCTGGTAAAAAAACGTATCCACAATTCACGGAAGTAGCCGGTTTCAGTTGGATCTTTTTCAAAGATGTTCCGGTTGTCGTGAATCCAGTTGCTTTGAAACAGGTCTATTTTACGTTCTTTGGTATAAATCCCGTGTTCGGACAATAAAAGGGGGCGTTGGGTTTTGAGTTTGAGCAGCGCGCCCAGAAATCCGGCGTAACCGGTGGAAACTGTGTGGAAAGCACGCACGGGAATCATGTGTTTGGCGATATCGTTCAGTATCCATATCGGCTCGTGCATGGCGCGAATGGTCCAGAAATAATCAATGAAAGAAGGGTCGGTGGAATTTTGTCGGTAGGCATTGGTAATGAAGTCCCAGGATTGCCGGTCGTGCAAAAAGAAATCGCGACTGATTGTTTCTCGCTGCAACATGCCTGCCAGTTGCGCAAAGTGCTGTTTGAGCGAGTGATCGTTTGTACGAAAAGCCTGATGCAGCTGGGTAATCTGTGCCGTGATATTGGCTGGGGTGTTGTGATGCCGCGTTGCGTGCGCAGTTGGCTGTGCATGGACATAGTGGGTTTCCAGATGCACGACATTGGCGGGAAGTTCGTATTTGATGTGCCCATAATCTTCGGGGCGGCTACCCAGAAAAATGACGGCAAAGCGAATATCCGGCCAGGCGCGGATAAGCTGGTTGACCCAACTGGAAACGCCGCCGCTGATATATGGAAAAGTACCTTCCAATAATAGGGCAATATCTGCTTCTTTGGCTGTCCGGACAGGGGTCATGAATGGCCTTCCGTCAGCCAGAAGCGTTGGATTCTGGCAAGACCGGGAATCTGATTGCTGGTGGAGACAGCGTGCAGGTGTTGTTTGACAGCGGCGTAATCCTGACGCAAGAAGGCCAGTTCGGCCAGATAGGGATGAATGCGGGTGGCCGGAACGTCGAGGACGAGCGCCTGTTCGAAAGCATCTCTGGCCTGCTCAAGTTTTTCTTGCTTAATCAGGATTTGCGCCAGCAATACCCACATATCGCCGTCGCTACGCAAGGCAAGCGCGGCACGGGCG
>JAJYGL010000037.1 GCA_021790625.1 Pseudomonadota bacterium
CCGGAAGCCATGTCCTTGCTGTGCTTGTCCCAGAAATTGGCCGCCAGTTCTCGCATACCGGAATACAACAGATCACTGTCTTCCAGCACCTTGTCGTTAAAATAATCCTCGGCTGGCAACCCCAACGCACGCGCCTTGATGCGCATATTGATGTCCTTGGACACCAAAATCACCGCTCTTCCGGGTTGTTCGGCACGTAACCCAAGCACTACCGCCAGAATCTGGTTGTCCACTTTGACAGAAGGCAAGCTATCAGGCAGATCGCCTCGCAACAGGTGCGTCTGCAAGAACAGCCGTCCAGTCGCCGATTTGCGCGTTTTGCTATACAAAGTAATGCCGGCTTCGATGTCCAACTCTGAACCCGAGACGATTTCATCCAGAAAACGGCTTACCTGCCGGGCATTACGCGCCACCTCGGTCATGCCTTTTTTGTGTTGATCGAGTTCTTCCAGCGTCGCCATGGGTAAAAAAACATCATGCTCCTCAAAACGGAACAGACTGGTTGGATCATGCATAAGCACATTGGTATCCAGCACAAACAATTTGGTCAATGCTGCCGGTTTCTTGGCCATGGGTTCAACGCTCCGTGAGGGATTTCAACGTATCCAGTACAGTATTGGCATGTCCGGTTGAACGCACGCCGCGCCATTCCTGCATCAGATTACCTTGCTCATCAAACAAAAACGTACTGCGCTCGATGCCGACCACCATTTTGCCATACATGTTTTTCGGCTTGAGTACGTCAAACAACCGGCACACCGTTTCGTCACCATCCGACAACAAGGCAAACGGCAAGGAAAGCTTGGTACAAAATTTCTCGTGCGAAGGCAAATCATCGCGCGACACGCCCACAATTTCGGTATTCAAGCGTTGAAACTCGGAATACAGGTCGCGAAAATCCATACCCTCAGTCGTACAACCAGGCGTATCATCCTTGGGATAAAAATAAATCACCAACTTCTTTCCACGCGCTTCATGCCAGTGAAATGTTTTTCCACCCGTCGCTGGTAACGAAAAATCCTGCATCATCCAATCTCCCTGTCAATTGACACACTTACTTTATTTGCACACCAGCTGTGGCCAACCACACCAGCCATGCCCCTTCGCCGCCATTGCGTGCCGGTGCAGGACAAAATGCCAGCACAGCGGCCAACTGCCGCAGCCAAGCCGGCAACAATTGGCGCAAGATGCCTCGCCCGCCAGGCGAGCCATACCCCTTACCAGTCACCATACACACGCAACGCAATCCGCGCTGCTGACATGCTGCCACAAATCGTACGACGGCGTCTTGCGCGCTTGCCCGCGTCAACCCATGCATGTCCAACTCGGCTTCAACCATTGCACGCCGCAAGCGGCGCAATGCATTTTTCTGCAACCCGCCACGAACAAACGATGAACCGTTTTCCCCGTCATACGTTTCATCCTGAACATCAATATGCTGCCATTGCGTCAACCCGGAAGCATCCGGCAAACCAACATTGGTCGACACGCAGCCTGAACCCTGAGCCAGTGTCTGGCGTTGGTCAGGCACAACCCGCCCCGTTGGCGGCAAACGCCGCACATCCTGCATCGCCGCGCCAAACAGTGCAACATCGTCAACAATGGGTTTTTCTGCCATCAGTTCAGACCTAATGCGTCCAGATACCTGTCTGCATCCAGCGCAGCCATACAGCCAGTCGCCGCACTGGTAATGGCCTGCCGATAAATGTAATCCTGCACGTCCCCTGCCGCAAACACACCCGGAATGCTGGTTGCCGTCGCATTGCCGCCCTGCCCCATGCGGGTAATCAGGTAGCCACGCTCCATTTCCAACTGCCCAATGAACAGATCAGTATTCGGTTTATGTCCAATCGCAATGAAAATGCCATTCACCGCCACATCACGGGTGCTGCCATCCAGCGTTGAACGCAATCGCATTCCGGTCACGCCGGATTTGTCACCCAGCACCTCATCCAGTTCGTTATGTATGGCCAGTGTGATTTTCCCGCCGTCCACTTTTTCCATCAACTGATCAATCAAGATGCGTTCTGACTTGAATTTATCCCGCCGATGCACCAGCGTAACATGACTGGCAATATTGGACAGATACAGCGCTTCTTCGACCGCTGAATTGCCTCCGCCGATGACCGCCACAGACTGGTTACGATAAAAAAAGCCATCACAGGTGGCACAACCGGAAACCCCTCGCCCCAGGAATGCCTGCTCGGACGGCAACCCCAGATACATGGCAGAGGCGCCGGTAGCAATAATCAGTGCATCACAAGTATATGTTGCCTGGTCACCGATAAGTGCGAACGGTTTTTCGGTCAGTTTTGCAGTATGGATGTGATCAAACACAATTTCAGTATGGAAACGCTGCGCATGCTGCTCCAGTCGTGCCATGAGTTCCGGCCCTTGCACGCCAGCAACATCACCCGGCCAATTATCCACTTCAGTGGTCGTCATCAATTGGCCGCCCTGTGCCATGCCGGTAACGAGCATGGGTTTCAGGTTGGCGCGCGCTGCATAAATGGCAGCTGTGTAACCCGCGGGTCCGGAGCCAAGAATCAATAATTTTGCATGTTTTGTCATGATCACATCCTCAACATAAAGTCTTAAGTCGACTCTCAATATCATTAACCAATACCGGCAAGATAAAGGAACAACTTGGTACTACACCTGAAAATTCCAGTAAAAATCATCCTTCGTTGAATTCTAGCAGGATTCGAACGACGTTTGACCTGCTTCGGGCTATAATTTACTCTGTTTATCATCCGCACAGTATCCACCACAGATTCATGATTAAATTTTCGTTTCGCCGTCAGACCAGTCATCGCCGCGCCTATTCGCTCAATCAGGCCGAATCGAGACAAAAACTACTCCATCTTTTAGGTGGAGCAGCGCTGGCTGGCATCACGCTCTGGTTCGCCCTGGCGCTCATCAGTTATCACATCAGCGATCCTTCCTGGTCGCACAACCAGCATGCCAATGCCAGAAACTGGGGGGGCATTCCCGGTTCATGGCTCTCCGATGCGCTGCTCAGCCTGTTCGGCTATTCTGCCTGGTGGTGGATTGTGCTGAGCGGGTTATTGGCATTTCGCATTATCACCCGCAATCTCAACAAAGCCAAACGGACATCTCCTCCCTCTCACGCCTTTCTCCATGGCAGTGGCTTTACTTTGTTGCTGCTGTCCAGCAGCATTCTGGAATCACTGCGTCTGCATCGTCTGGACAGCGATCTACCGCAACAATCCGGCGGTATCGTCGGCATGCTGGGTGCCGATGCATTGTCCCCACTGGGTTTTAACACCAGCACACTATTATTGCTGGTGTGCATGGCAGCAGGATTCAGCCTGTTTTCCGGGTTATCATGGCTAAAAATAGCAGAAATCACTGGTGCGGGCATTGAAAATGGTCTGCTCAAGCTGTTTGCACGCCTGAACCAATGGCGAAACCGGCAGGTAGGTGTACAGGCAGCCCGTCAGCGTGAAACGCAAGTACAAGTTCAAAAACAGCGTATGGCGCGACAGGAGCCTGTGGTCATTGAAATACCGGATTCGACCATCGAACAATCGGAACGGGTAGAAGCAGAAAAACAGAGCCCTCTGTTTACCGAACTTCCCGACACGCCGCTTCCCCCTTTGCATTTGCTCGATGCGGCGAACAAGATGACAGAAAGTCTGGCGGAAGAAACGCTGGAATTCACCTCCCGCCTGATTGAAAAAAAACTGGCCGAATTCAACGTCGAAGCCCATGTCGTCGCCGCGCTTCCCGGACCAGTCATCACCCGCTACGAAATCGAACCGGCCTCCGGCGTCAAAGGCAGCCAAATCATGAATCTGTCCCGCGATCTGGCGCGGGCACTGTCCGTGGCCAGTATCCGTGTGGTGGAAACCATTCCCGGAAAAACCACGATGGCACTAGAACTGCCGAACCCAAAACGGGAAATCGTTCGCCTGTCAGAGATTCTTGCCTCTCGCCTGTATCAGGATTCCGCCAGCCCACTGACACTGGCCATGGGCAAAGACATTGCAGGTTATCCGGTTATCGCCGATTTGGCCAAAATGCCGCACGTGCTGGTCGCAGGTACCACGGGTGCAGGCAAATCAGTCGCTATCAACGCCATGATTCTGAGTTTGCTCTATAAGGCTGATGCCAGTCAGGTACGACTGATTCTGGTTGACCCTAAAATGCTTGAGTTGTCAGTTTATAACGGCATTGCTCATCTTTTGACGCCTGTGGTCACCGACATGAAACAGGCAGCAGCCGCACTTAACTGGTGTGTGGGTGAAATGGAACGACGCTACAAATTGATGTCCGCCTTGGGCGTGCGCAATCTGGCCGGGTACAACCAGAAATTACGTGACGCCAAAAAAGCCGGAATACCGATTTACCATCCTTTTTCGCTCAATCCGGCAGAACCTGAACCACTGGAAACATTACCCTTCATCGTGGTCATCATCGACGAACTCGCCGATCTGATGATGGTGGTCGGCAAAGCCGTAGAGCAATTGATTGCCCGACTTGCCCAAAAAGCCCGCGCTTCCGGAATCCACCTCATTCTCGCCACGCAACGACCTTCTGTGGATGTGATTACCGGCCTCATCAAAGCCAATGTGCCCACGCGTGTTGCCTTTCAAGTGTCGAGCAAAATTGATTCCCGCACCATTCTCGATCAAATGGGTGCAGAAACCCTGCTGGGACAGGGAGACATGCTCTACCTGCCCCCCGGCACCGGCTATCCGCAACGGGTGCATGGTGCCTTCGTAGCCGATCATGAAGTCCACAAAGTCGTCGAATATCTGAAGCAACTGGGCGAACCACAATACTTGCCGTCGATTCTGGAGAGTTCACTGGAAGGCGACACGGACGGCAACCAAGACGACAATGCTGACGCTGAAACAGACCCATTGTACGATCAGGCTGTCACGCTGGTACTCAAGAGTCGTCGGGCTTCTATTTCATGGGTACAGCGCGAAATGCGCATCGGCTACAACCGGGCAGCGCGATTGATTGAAGCCATGGAAAAAGCAGGTCTGGTCAGCGCGCCGCAAAACAATGGAAACCGGGAAGTTATCATCCCTTCCCAAGATTAGGATTAATTTATTTTGAAATCAAAATATTATGTCGCGTTTTTAATGTGTTTTAATCTATTATCCGCGCAGGCAGACACGCTGCACCCCATCGAACAATCGCCATCAAACAAGCCGGTACAGAAAAACGGGCTCGACGCCCTGCATGCTTTTATGACCGGCACCCATGCACTGCAAGCCGATTTCCGGCAAACCGTTTACGACCGACATCAACACATTCGGCAACAAGAAACAGGCACCATGGCATTTTCACGTCCGGGGAAATTTCGCTGGATCTATCTGCCGCCTGACGCGCAACAGATCATCGGCGATGGCAAAAAAATCTGGCTCTATGACGAAGGGTTGGCACAAGTCACCATCAAAAACCTGAACCATGCCTTGGGCAGCAGTCCGGCCGCTTTGCTGGCGGGCGACAATAGTATCGAACGCTATTATCGGCTGGCCGATGCCGGTACACACGACGGACTGATCTGGGTCAATGCCACACCAAAATCAAGTGAAGGAACCTGGCAACAGATTGAATTGGGTTTTGAACAGAATAACCTGCGCCAACTCGTCATGCACGACAATTTCGGTATGACCACCATCCTGCAATTCTCCCATCTGAAACGCAACCCTGTCTTGCCAGCCGGAACATTTCACTTTACCCCGCCCGCCGGGGTAGATATCCTGTCAGATCAGCCATGAACCGCAATCTGTTTCCGCCTGCCGACACCTACGAACCGCTGGCCGAACGTCTGCGACCACGACAACTGCAGGATGTCATCGGGCAACACCACCTGCTTGACAAAGGCAAACCACTATACAACGCTTTTGCCAGCCAGCATGTGCATTCCATGTTGCTGTGGGGACCACCCGGAGTCGGGAAAACCACGTTGGCACGCCTGACGGCACAAGCCTTTGACTGTTCTTTCATCGCGTTGTCCGCCGTCATGGCCGGCATTAAAGATATCCGGCAGACCATTGAATCTGCACAACGTTCGCGCGAAAGCAATGGCAAGAAAACCATTCTGTTCATCGACGAAATTCACCGTTTCAATACTGCGCAACAAGATGCGCTACTCCCGCACATTGAATCCGGTCTGGTCATTTTCATTGGGGCAACCACAGAAAATCCCTCGTTTGAAGTCAATGCAGCGTTGCTGTCACGCGCCACGGTATATGTCCTCAAACCGCTGGAAGAAGCCGATTTGCGCCAACTGCTGATGCGAGCGCGAGAAGAAATCCTGTCGCAACTAAGCTTTGAAGAGCAGGCTACTAAAACGCTGCTGCAAGCCGCCGATGGCGATGCACGCCGCCTGTTGAACCTCCTGGAACAAATCGCAGCCGCCGCAGAGCACACGAAACAATCACACATCAATCAAGCACTGGTCGAACAAACCATCGGCGAACGCCTGCGCCGTTTCGACAAACAGGGCGACACATTCTACGATCAGATTTCTGCTCTGCACAAATCAGTGCGCGGCTCTCACCCGGATGCCGCGCTGTACTGGCTGGCACGCATGCTCGATGGCGGCGCTGATCCGCGCTATCTTGCGCGACGCATCATCCGCATGGCATGGGAAGACATCGGCCTTGCCGACCCCAGAGCCATCCAGATAGCACTGGATGCCGCGCAAACCTGGGAACGGCTCGGTTCACCGGAAGGCAACCTTGCGCTCGGTCAGGCCATCATTTATCT
>JAJYGL010000155.1:0-4169 GCA_021790625.1 Pseudomonadota bacterium
AGCTCAATAATAACGGCTATCTTGTCAATGCGAACGGCGACAAGTTGATGGGGTATCCCGTTAATAGCAATGGCACCATTGCGACGGGTGCGTTGGGTGATTTACAGATCAGTTCGGCTGATATGTCGCCGAGTGCAACGACAACAGTTACTGCCGGGTTGAATCTGGATGCTTCCAGTACGGTACCAACAACAACGCCTTTTAATTATAATAATCCGACCTCATACAATAATAGTACGGCTGTGACAACGTATGACAGTCTGGGTAATACCCATAATTTACAAACCTATTATGTGACCAATGGTACCGGGTCGTGGAATGTGTATGCCACGCTGGATGGTACGCCGGTTGGGTATACTCCGCCGGCGGCACCCGTTCCCATTACAACCTTGACGTTTTCTTCTGCTGGTGCGCTGTCGAGTGGATCGCCGGTGACATTGTCGTTACCGTTAACTGATGGCGCGACGACACCGATGAGCGTTGCCCTGAGTTACGCAGGCACGACGCAGTATGGTGCCAGTTTTGGGGTAAATTCGATGCAGCAAAATGGTTATACCACGGGTCAATTGTCCAACTTCAGTATAGGGTCCAATGGCATGATCACCGGCAATTATACCAATGGGCAGTCCAATAATATGGGGCAGGTCGCACTGGCCAATTTTACCGATCCGAATGGCTTGCAATCGATAGGCAATAATGAATGGACGCAAACGCAGGCTTCCGGACCGGCGCTGGTCGGTATACCGGGCAGCGCGGCATTGGGCACTTTACAATCATCTGCGGTAGAAAGTTCGAATGTGGATTTGACGTCGCAACTGGTGGATATGATTACCGCGCAGCGTAATTATCAGGCCAATGCAGAAACCATCAAGACTGAAGATGCCATTACGCAGACGTTAATGAGTCTGCGTTAATGATGGATTGGCTGGTTGGTTGGCTGACTGGTGGCGTGTGTGTAGCAGGGGGCAATAATGGACGGACTGATTTATACGGCAATGACGGGGGCAAGCCACATACTGGATATGCAGGCGACAGCCAGCAACAATCTGGCCAACGTGGCGACAACGGGGTTTCGCGCCCAGATTGATGCATTTCGCGCTGTTCCCGTATTGGGTCAGGCGTTACCGACGCGTGCGTTTGTGACAGATAGCAGTGTGGGCAACAATTTTGCGCCTGGTGCCATTGAGCAGACAGGAAACAGTCTGGATGTGGTTGTGCAGGGGCAGGGCTGGATTGCCGTGGACATGGGTGATGGCACCGAGGCATATACGCGCAATGGCGGTTTGCAGATCAGCCCGAATGGCGTGCTGCAAACCTGGGATGGACATCCGGTGCAGGGAACCAACGGACCCATTACCATTCCTCCAGGTGAAGGTGTGACGATTGGTAGTGATGGCACAGTCTCTGGCACGCCGAGCTCCGGCATAATGCCGTTGGTGGATGTGTTGGGGCAGATTAAACTGGTCAATCCGCCAACCAATACGATGGTCAGGGGGGATGATGGTTATTTTCGTCTGGCCAGTGGGAAACCGGCGGATACAGATGGTTCTGTGACCGTGATTTCTGGCGCGATTGAAGGCAGCAATGTCAATCCGGTGTCGGAAATGGTGAATATGATCAGTCTTGGCCGACAGTTTGAAATGCAGATGAAGTTGTTGACCACGGCAGACAGTAATGAGAGTCAAGCCAGTCAGATATTGACCATAACATGATCGCAAATATTGCTGTCAGTGTTGTCAATCAATCAGATATATGTGAAGGAGAAGTGTGATGATACCGTCACTATGGATAGCCCGCACGGGCATGGATGCCCAGCAACTGGAATTGAACGTCATTTCCAACAATCTGGCCAATGTCAGCACCAACGGTTTCAAGGCATCCCGCGCCGTATTTGCTGATTTGCTGTATCAAAACCAACTGCAACCGGGAGCACAGTCGTCACAGCAAACACAATACCCGTCTGGTTTGCAGATCGGTACAGGGGTACAACCGGTTGCCACCGAGGCCCTCCAGACGCAGGGTAATTTGCAGCAGACCGGCAACAGTACTGATTTGGCGATTCAGGGTTCGGGTTATTTTCAGGTGCTGATGCCCGATGGCACGACTGCTTACACTCGGGATGGTTCATTCCAGATTAGTTATCAGGGGCAGTTGGTCAACGCGCAAGGGTATGTTCTGCAACCACCGGTGACCATTCCTTCTAACGCGTTGTCGGTTACCGTTGGTATGGATGGTACCGTATCGGTTACTCAGCCCGGGTCGAGTAATGCGGTGCAGATTGGCACCATTCAACTGGCGACATTCGTTAATCCGGGTGGTCTGCAGGCCAATGGTGGCAATCTGTTTCTGGAAACTTCTTCATCCGGACCACCCAGTACGAACACGCCGAGTACGAATGGCGCTGGGTCTATCAATCAGGGTTATGTCGAGACTTCGAACGTGAATGTGGCGGAAGAACTGGTCAACATGATCGAGACGCAGCGTGCTTATGAAATGGATAGTAAGGCTATTACTGCGTCGGATCAAATGTTGCAGGCATTGACGCAAATAAGCTAAAGGTGAAACCATGAAAAGCTTGCTGTGGTGTGCATTGGTGTTGTGCGGCGTATTGAGTGGAATATCCGGATGCGCCGTGGTGCCCAGCACAGTGATTAATAAACCGTTGACAGTCGCCAAACCGCTGCCTCTGCCAGCCGAAAATGAAGGGGCCATTTATCGTACTGCCGCGTATCGTCCCCTGTTTGAAGACAAGCGTGCGCGCAATGTCGGCGATGTCATTACGATTACGATCAGTGAAACCAATAACGCAACCAGCGTAGCATCATCTTCTGGCAACAAATCCGGATCTGTGGCAGCTGCGATTCCGACAGTGGTGGGTTTGCCGCTGAAGACCTTGCAGGGAACCAATATTGCTGGCACGACGGCCAACAAGATGGCGACATCGGATGCACTGAGCTCTGCCAATACGTTCATCAGTACCATATCGGTGACAGTGGTTGGTGTGGAATCAAACGGTCTGCTCCAGGTCAGCGGTGAAAAGCAGGTGTCACTGGATACGGGCGTAGAGTATATTCGTTTTTCCGGTTTGGTCGATCCTAACTTGATTCTGACAGGAAATGTGATTCCTTCGACTGAGGTGGCGGATGCGCGGATTGAATATCGTTCTGACAGTCGTATCGATAAGGCAACCGTCATGTCTGCCATGAGCCGGTTCTTCCAGAGCCTGGCGCCGTTTTAGTGCATGAGGAATATCGTGAATATTTTTGTGAACACTGTAAACAGATTGTGTGGCTGGTTGCTGGTATGCGTGATGTTAGGCATGTCCGGCTTGGCGCACGCCCAGCGATTGATGGATCTGGTCAGTATTCAGGGTGTGCGTTCCAACCAGTTGGTGGGGTATGGTTTGGTAGCGGGTCTGGATGGCACCGGCGATCAGACCGTGCAGACGCCGTTTACGGTACAGAGTTTGACCAACATGCTGACCAGTCTCGGTATCACTGTGCCAGCGAACGAGATTAGTACGTTGATGCTGAAGAATGTCGCCGCGGTGATGGTGACGGCGGAGTTGCCCGCTTTTTCCCAACCAGGGCAGAAAATTGATGTGACGGTTTCATCAGTGGGTAATGCCCAGAGTTTGTCCGGCGGTACGCTGGTGTTGACGCCATTGAAAGGCGCGGATGGGCAGGTGTATGCCATGGCACAAGGAAATCTGATTGTCGGCGGTGAAGGTGCGTCGGCTAATGGTAGTAAGCAAGTGAAGAATCATTTGTCGGTTGGTATTATTACAGACGGTGCGACGGTGGAAAGAGTGGTTGGCACTTCGTTTGATAAAGGTAATACGGTGCGTCTTGAGTTGAATCAAATGGATTTTGCAACAGTCAGCCGTGTGGTGGACGCCATCAATCGCCATTTCGGTTTTCATACTGCGCAAGCCATTGATGGACGGGTGATCCAGGTGCAGGCGCCGTTGGACAGTAATGGCAGGGTTGCCTTCCTGGGCGAGTTGCAAAATATCAATGTGACACCTTCAGAAGAGGGTGCGCGGGTAGTCATCAATGCACGTACCGGTTCTGTGGTGATGAATCAGGAGGTGACGCTGGATCCTTGCGCCATTTCACATGGTAATCTGACCATTACCGTGACCAGCACGCCATCAGTCAGTCAACCGA
>JAJYGL010000155.1:4700-6705 GCA_021790625.1 Pseudomonadota bacterium
GCCAATCATTCACTGGCCAATCAGGTATCTGGACAATTATCATCTGGACAACCATCATCCGGGCAGATGTTGCCTGGTCATCTGGCGCCTTCCTCTTTTGAGGCAAACAAAACAACCGGGCATGATGCATCGATGACAATGGAAGATGCGTTGTCCGGGCAGTCACAATCGTCCGGCAGGCAGCAAAAGAATCGACTGGAATCCCCTGTTGTGGATAAGGCTCGCATCTTCAAGTCGGCGCTTGGTGCACACGCAGAAGCGGCGGGCAGGGCAACCGGCATACCCTCCCTGTTTATTTTGGGCCAGGCTGCACTGGAGAGCCATTGGGGGGCAAACGAAGTGGTATCGGTGACTGGCGTGCGCAGCCATAATCTGTTCGGCATCAAGGCGACGGCAGATTGGCATGGCAAGACGGTGCAGGCAGTGACCACTGAATATTCGCATGGTGTGGCACATAAAAAAATTGCCACTTTTCGTGCATATGACAGCTATGCACAAAGTTTTGCAGATTATGTCCATTTTCTGCAACACAATCCACGTTATCAACACGTGCTGGCGCATGCGGCTTCTGCAACGGATTTTGCCCACGGCCTGCAACGAGCAGGATATGCTACCGACCCGCATTACGCCAGTAAGTTGGTGCAGGTTATCGAGCAGGTGGGACTCGCCTGAAATGATAACTCAAGTTCTGTCTGGAACTGGACGATAACACCTTACGGAACCGCTAATTCATTCTCGCACGGCTTTATGCCGGTATGACGGAATAATTTAATGGTTCCTTACGAACAGAGGAACAGAGGCAAATCATGGCAATCGGGGATATTCTAAGCATTGGGCAGAGCGCGTTGGCAGCAGCCGAGATAGGCATTGCGACGACGGGTAATAATATTGCCAACGCTTCTACGCCAGGGTATAGCCGTGAAGTTGTACAGCAGACGGAGGGTTTTTCGCAAGGTTCCGGTTCCGGGTTTGTCGGTAGTGGCGTGAACGTTTCGACGGTGCAGCGCCAATTTTCCAGTTTTGCAGCGCAGCAGACCAACGCCGCGCAGGCCAGTTCCAGCAGTTTGAGTACCTGGTACACGCAGATTCAGCAGATCGACAACATGCTGGGTGACACAACCTCCGGGTTGACGCCAACGATGCAGAGCTTTTTTTCGGGGATGCAGACCTTGTCCAGCAACCCCTCATCATTGGCAGCAAGGCAGGCGGTGTTGGGTGATGCACAGACCATGACATCGCAGTTTCAGAGCATGGGCAGCCAGCTTGACCAAATCAATCAAGGTATCAATACCCAGATTACCGATAGCGTGGGCAGTATCAATACCATCGCAAGCCAGATAGCCCAACTGAATCAGGAAATCAGCGTCGTGCAAAATGGTACGCCGCAGACCGGAACCGGGCAAAATGGTACGACGGTGGTGCAACCTGCCAATACCTTGCTCGATCAACGCGACCAACTGGTCAGCCAATTGAACCAACAGGTCGCGGCAAACGTGGTTCAGGAAAGCAATGGTCAGTATGATGTTTATATTGGCAACGGCCAGCCGTTGGTATTGGGGAGCCAAACATACGCCCTGTCTACCTCGGAGTCGAACCTGAATCCGAGTCAGTTGGCCGTGAGTTATACCGCCAATGGGCAGACACAGCAATTGCCGGATAATAGTCTTACTGGTGGTGCGTTGGGTGGTGCATTGAGTTTTCGCAATCAATCGCTTGATTCAGCGCAAAATTCGTTGGGTCTTCTGGCCATCGGGATGGGGTCTACGCTGAACGCTCAGCAAGCGTTGGGCGTCGATTTGAACGGCAATCCGGGGCAGGCCATTTTTTCGGTTGGCACGCCCGAAGTATATTCGGCGGCGAGCAACACAGGGACCGGAACACTTTCAGCGACCATCAGCAATACCAATGCATTGACGGGGCAGGATTATCAGCTAAGTTATAACAGTGGCACTTATACCATGACGCCGGTGACTGGTGGTACGCCAACGACGTTTACCAGCTTTCC
>JAJYGL010000130.1 GCA_021790625.1 Pseudomonadota bacterium
TAAATGAATTTGCCTTCAATGTTGGCAACATCGTACCCATTCTGCTCAAACTCGCCAGTAACGGTTTCATTCTGGGCGGGTTGGCGTGCTATGTCGTCAGCGTGCTGGTCTGGATTGTATTGCTGTCGCGGGTTGAAGTAAGCCTCGCCTATCCGCTGGTATCATTGGGATACATCGTGACCGCGCTGGCTGCCTGGTGGCTGTTTGGCGAACATCTTTCCACGGAACGCGTGACTGGTGTTGCTGTCATCCTGTTTGGCGTTTTTCTGATTACCCGACACTGAGTACTCCTAATGGCTCTGTTACCCTTTACCCGCCCCACCCTTGACGAAGCCACCATCGATGCGGTAACTGCCGTATTACGCTCCGGCTGGTTGACCAGCGGCCCGAACGTGCAGGCTTTTGAGCGCGAACTCTCGGCCATGTTGGATCACCGGCCGGTACGCAGCCTCAATTCCGGCACTGCCGCACTGGAAATCGCGCTGGACCTCATCGGCATTCAACCCGGCGATGAAGTCATCACCACACCACTATCATGGGTAGCAACGGCAAATGTCGTCGTTCTGGCCGGTGCCAAGCCGGTATTTGTCGATGTCGACCCGGTTACCCGCAACATTGACCTGACACAAATTGCACACGCCATCACCCCCAGAACACGAGCCATCATTGCCGTGGATCTGGCCGGGTTGCCTGTTGACCGCGATGTGTTGTACGCCGTGGCCAACCAGTATCAATTGCGCGTTATCGAAGATGCAGCGCAATCGTTCGGCGCCAACTGGCGTGGGCGTGCCATCGGCAGTTTTGGCGATCTGGTCGCATTCAGTTTTCATGCCAACAAGAACATCACCACCGGCGAAGGGGGCTGTCTGGTATTACCCGACGCAACGCTCGTCCCATTATGCGAAAAACTACGACTGCAAGGCGTCGTGCGTTCGCCAGATGGCGGCATGGAAGTCGACGTCGCGGGCGGAAAATTCAACCTCACCGATATCGCCGCTGCCATCGGCCTTGGGCAACTGCCCCATCTGACGGAATTCACGGCACGGCGTCGCCACTTGGCACAGCAATATTTTGCACAACTGGATGCCAGCCTGGGCTTTGAATTGCCGATAGCCGATTTTACACACAGCAACTGGCACATGTTTCAACTGGTGCTACCATTGTCGCGCATGAAAATCAGCCGTGGCGAATTCATTGCCCGTCTGCGAGAACGGGAAATCGCGCTTGGCGTGCATTACCCGGCAATTCACCTGTTCCAACTCTACCGTGCGATGGGGTATCACGAAGGACAGTTCCCACATGCGGAACGCATTGGTGCGGGCACGATTACCCTGCCTCTATTCCCGGCTATGCACGATGAAGACGTGACCAAGGTTTGTCGTGCCTTGCATGACACATTGCAGGATGCACTGAAAGGTGTCTCATGATGGTATCCCCCACACTTTCCGTCGTCATTCCGGTTTACAACGAAGAACAGGGTTTGCCGGTGCTGTTTGCCCGCCTGTACCCCGCGCTCGATGCACTGGAAATTCCTTACGAAATCATCTTTATCAACGACGGCAGCCGTGACCGCTCTGCTGCTCTGTTGCGCGAGCAGTTTCATCGTCGCGCCGAGGTGACAAGAGTGATTATGCTCACAGGCAATTTCGGCCAGCATATGGCGATATTGGCCGGTTTTGCCCAATGTCGCGGTGACCGCATCGTGACACTGGACGCGGATTTGCAAAACCCGCCAGAAGAAATTCATAAACTATTAGCGGGAATGGATGCCGGTCATGATTATGTGGGTGGCGTGCGTGAAGTCAGACAGGACGTATCCTGGCGCCGTCATGCTTCCTGGGCGATGAACCGGTTGCGTGAGCGCATCACCCACATCGTGATGACGGATCAGGGTTGCATGTTGCGTGCGTACAGCCGCGATGTTATACATGCCATCAACCATAGTCACGAATCGAATACATTCATTCCCGCACTAGCCTATACCTATGCTCGCAATCCGGGCGAGGTACTGGTAAAACATGAAGAACGTGCAGCGGGCGAATCCAAATATTCGCTATACCAGCTAATCCGGCTTAATTTTGATTTGATGACCGGTTTTTCCATTATTCCATTGCAGGTTTTTTCACTGGTCGGGCTAAGCCTGTCATTTTTTTCGGCATTGTTTGTCGTCTATCTGGCACTCAGGCGTATTTTCATCGGCCCGGAAGTCGATGGCGTATTTACTTTGTTCGGCGTTCTGTTTTTCCTCATCGGCGTCATTCTGTTCGGCATTGGTCTGCTGGGCGAATACATTGGCCGCATTTATCAACAAGTACGCCAGCGCCCACGCTATCTCATCGACGCGATTCTGCAACAACAGAATGACGGCGAACCACCCAGCCTGCTGACACCCGACAAAAGGCACCAGGCATGACGCGTGCAGTTGTGTTTGCCTATCACAATGTGGGGGTACGCTGCCTGTCGGTACTACTCGATGCCGGCATTGACATTGCACTGATAGTCACCCATGCGGACTCCCCCGGAGAAAACATCTGGTTCGACAGCGTGGCTGAACTGGCTGCACGGTACGGATTGCCCTGCATACAGCCGCCCGACCCCAATACTCATGACATACAGGAACGTATCCGCGCACTACAACCGGATTTTCTGTTTTCATTTTATTACCGTCACATGCTAAAACCAGCGCTATTGGCCATTCCCAAACAAGGCGCGCTAAACATGCACGGCTCATTGTTGCCACGCTACCGTGGCCGCGTGCCGGTAAACTGGGCCATCATACATGGCGAAACGGAAACCGGTGCAAGTCTGCACTACATGACTGAGAAACCCGATGCCGGCGCGTTGGTAGCGCAAACTGCCGTGCCGATTTTATGCGACGACATCGCCATCGACGTTTTTCACAAAATCGTCTGTGCAGCAGAAATCACCTTGCACAAAGCACTACCCATGTTATTAGCCGGCAATGCCCCGGCCATAGCGATGAATCTGGCGCAGGGCAGTTATTTTGGCGGCCGCAAGCCGGAAGACAGCCGCATCGACTGGACGGCGTCCGTACACGCCATCCATAATCTCATCCGTGCCGTGGCGCCACCTTATCCTGCCGCTTTCAGCGAAATCGACGGTAAAACCATACATATCCTGCGTAGTCGCGTAGTCGATGAAATTCCTCATGCCAACATTGTGTTTTTTTGCGATAATCGCGGTTGTTTCGTGCAATGTCGTGACGGTACGCTGCAAATTCTCTCCCTGACATGGAACGGAAACGAAATATCACCATCACAGTTACATCAACAACTGGGTAACACAGTCTTTCGCATTTAACACCATCTTTTACTTTATCCGAGATAATTTCATGAAAAAGATTCTGATTCTGGGTGTCAACGGTTTTATCGGTCATCACCTGTCACAACGCATCCTGTCCACCACCGACTGGGAAATTTATGGCATGGACATGATGCGCGACAAAATTACCGAGTTCACCGAGCATCCACGTTTCCACTTTTTCGAAGGTGATATCACCATCAACAAGGAATGGATTGAATACCACGTCAAAAAATGTGATGTTATCCTGCCGCTGGTTGCCATTGCCACACCAGCAACATACGTCAACGACCCGTTGCGCGTCTTTGAACTTGATTTTGAAGCCAATCTGCCCATTGTGCGCCAGTGCGTCAAATACCGGAAACGCATCCTGTTCCCTTCCACATCCGAAGTTTATGGCATGTGCCATGACGAACAATTCGATCCGGACCAATCAGAACTCGTTCTGGGCCCGATCAATAAACCACGCTGGATATATTCATGCAGCAAACAGCTCATGGATCGCGTCATCTGGGCGTATGGCATGAAAGGCGAGCTGGATTTCACCCTGTTCCGTCCATTCAACTGGATTGGCGCCGGGTTGGACAGCATTCACACACCCAAAGAAGGCAGTTCGCGAGTCATCACCCAATTCCTGGGTCATATCGTACGCGGTGAAGATATCAAACTCGTCGATGGCGGGCATCAAAAACGCGCCTTTACCTATATTGCCGACGGTATTTCCGCCATGATGAAAATCATCGAAAACAACAACAATGTGGCTTCCGGGCAAATTTATAACATTGGCAACCCCGCCAACAACCATTCCATCCGCGATCTGGCGCACATGATGCTGGATCTGGCCAAACGTTACCCCGAATACAGCGACAGTGCTGCCAAGGTCAACATCGTGGAGACCACTGCCGATGCCTACTATGGCAAAGGTTATCAAGACGTGCAGAATCGCGTTCCAAAAATTGACAATACCATGCAAGACCTTGACTGGAAACCGGAATACACTATGGCGCAAGCATTGGAACAAGTCTTCGAAGCCTATCGCGGACAAGTTGCCAGCGCCCGCGCATTGATGGATTGACCTGACACAGCGCATGCGTACCCTTGCACTCAAGGTTGACGTGGATACCTACCGTGGCACACGTGAAGGCGTACCACGTCTGGCAAAACTGTTGCAGCAATATCAAGCTGATGCCACGTTTCTGTTCAGCCTGGGGCCAGACCACACCGGACGTGCCATCCGGCGCATCTTCCGCCCCGGATTCATGCAAAAAGTTTCCCGCACCTCCGTTGTCGAACATTACGGCATCAAAACCCTGCTCTATGGCACCCTGCTGCCGGGTCCGGATATCGCCAGACGCTGCGCCGGCATATTGCGTGACATCGAGCAGAGCGGATTTGAAACCGGCATTCACACTTTTGATCACATCAAATGGCAAGATTTCGTCACGCACAAAAATGCGACATGGACCGAACGGGAAATGCAAAAAGCCTGGCAACGTTTCGTTGACGTATTCCATCATGCCCCCGCTACTCACGGCGCGGCCGGTTGGCAAATGAATGACGATGCCTTCGTACAGGAAACCCGATGGGGGTTGCGTTACGCCTCCGATACCCGTGGCACCCACCCTTTCATTCCCGTACTCGCCAACGGACAAACGGCCTGCCCCCAATTGCCCACCACCCTGCCAACGCTGGACGAACTGATTGGGGTTGGTGATATCGATAGCCATAATGTCGCGCAACATATTCTGGCGCTAACCAACACCGAATCGCCAACTGGCCATGTCTACACCTTGCACGCCGAACTGGAAGGCATGAAACTCGCACCTGTTTTCGAGCAATTGCTGGCTGGCTGGAAACGGCAAGGCTACCGCTTGACCAGCCTTGCCACCTATTTTTCCGAACAAAACACACAACATTTACCGCGCATTCCCGTCATTCAGGGTAGTCTCGCCGGACGTTCCGGCACCCTTGCCCTGCAAGCCGCATAAGCTTGAACACACTGCTGCAGCAAATTGTTTGACCGTAACCTGAATATGCCTAACCGACTCCCATTGCCCTTCATTCTCTTGCTGTGCCTGTTGTATATTCTGCCCGGCCTGTTCGGCCATGGCCCATGGAAACAGGATGAGCCCTACATTTTTGGCATTGTGCGTCACATGTTGCACACCCACGACTGGGTGGTGCCTGTCAATGCCGGCATACCTTTCATGGAAAAGCCACCGCTGTATTACTGGCTTGGCACTCTGTTCGACCGCCTGACCCATCCCTGGCTATCCGAACCGGATGGCGTACGCCTCGTCAGCGGTCTGCTGACCGGGATCACTCTGCTTTTCAGCGGCATGAGCGCGCGTCTGGCCTGGGGGGTGGGGCAAGGACGGCTAGCCGTCCTGTCGATGCTAGCGACCTTTGGCCTATTGTTTGAAAGCCACATCATGATCACCGATGTCGCCATGCTGACCGGCTATGCCATCGCCAGTTACGGTTTCCTGTTGGGGCGCATTCGTCCGATCCGGGGCGGCTTCTGGCTCGGTACCGGAGCCGGCATCGGTTTTCTGAGCAAGGGATTGTTGATCCCGGGCACTTTGGGTGTCACCGCGCTGCTATTGCTGCTGTTCGACACCTGGCGGCAACGCGCCTGGTATCAGGCCATGCTCGTGGCCTGCATGACGTCCCTGCCCTGGCTTGTGATCTGGCCAGCCGCCTTGTGGCTACGTTCTCCCGAATGGTTCTATCAATGGTTCTGGCTCAACAATGTCGGCCGCTTTCTGGGTTTTTCCGTGCCACAGCTCGGCGCTGATAACTCTGTCTGGTTCTGGCCAAAAACCTTGCCCTGGTTCACCTGGCCCATCCTGCCTCTGGCGCTGTTCACCCTGTGGCGCGAACGTCGAACCTTGCGCCAGCAACCCACGCTTCAGTTTGCACTGGTATCATTCACGGTCTATCTGACAGTATTGTGCCTGTCCGCATCCGCCCGCACCGCTTATGGCTTACCCATGCTTGTCAGTCTCGCCTTACTGGCAACACCCGCTACCACGCAACTTCCTGCCCGCCTCAATCTGGCTGGTGACTATCTGGCGCGCCTGCTGTTTTTACCCTGCGTTATCCTGAGCTGGCTGGTATGGGGCATTTTTCAGATAACGCACCACGCGCCCCAATGGTATTGGTTGACAAGGGGTTTAAACCCCGCCTTCGTTCTGCCCATGCAACCCATCCCGGTAAGCCTGGCGTTATTGACAAGTATCGCCTGGATAATCAGCTGGTATTGGTTACCGCGCTTACGCGCGCGTGCTGTTCTATCCACTGCCCTTGGTATTACCACTTTCTGGATGATGTTTGCCACCCTCTGGCTGCCTTGGGTTGATAATGCCAAAAGCTACCAC
>JAJYGL010000106.1:0-1801 GCA_021790625.1 Pseudomonadota bacterium
CGGTGGGACAGGGTGCGTTGGGGATTGAATGCCTGACGCGTCGTGACGATATTCAGGCATTGCTTGCCCCGTTCAACGACGCGCATACGGCAGACTGTGTACGCGCAGAGCGTAGCCTGAGCCGGCGCCTGGGTGGCAGTTGTCAGTTGCCGCTGGCGGCATTTGCCCAGGTTGATGGGGCAGGACTTAGGCTGCGCGCGCTGGTGGCCAGCCCGGATGGTCATGACTTGGTGCGGGCAGAGGTGTCGGGCCTGCGCGAGGAAGCCGAACAATTAGGGCAGATGGTGGCCGAACAACTGTTGGCGCAGGGTGCAGATCGTATTCTGGCGGCGGTGCAGGCATGAACACTGGGCTGCAGGGCAAGGGTATTCTGGTGACGCGTTCTCCACATCAGTCTGAACAGTTGAATGCGCTGATCGTGGCTGAAGCCGGGCGTCCCATTTCTTTTCCGGTGCTGGAAATTCTGGATGCGCAGGATTTGTCACCGCTGCAACAGATCATCGACGCACTGGATGGGTATCAGTTGGCGATTTTTATCAGTCCGAATGCGGTCAATAAAGCGATGAATCTGATACGGGGGCGGCGTGCCATGCCGGCAGGATTGCGGGTGGCGGCCATTGGACGCGGCAGCCAGCGCGAGTTGAGACATTTTGGTTTGTCCGACATCATTGTGCCGGATGGCCGTTTTGACAGCGAAGCCCTGCTGGCATTGCCTGCCTTGCAGGAAGTGACGGGCTGGCAGATTGTGATTTTTCGTGGTGATGGTGGTCGGGAATTGTTGGGGGATGAGTTGACGCGTCGTGGCGCGCAGGTGAGGTATGCCGAATGTTACCGGCGCGCACGTCCGGATGCGGATGCTGGGCAGTTGTTGCGTCTGTGGTCGCGTGGCGAGATTCATGGCATCACGGTGACCAGTACCGAGGGCTTGCGCAATCTGTATGAAATGGTAGGAAAACTGGGGCGGCAATGGCTAAAAACCACACCGCTGTTTGTACCCCACGAACGCATTCTGGCCGCAGCGCGCGAATTGGGTTTGCAGCGTGGCGTGTTGACCGAAGCGGGCGACGATGGTTTGGTGGCCGGGATGAAAGTGTTTTTCGATACTGCACATGGACATTGAACCGCAACAGGACTGGTTTGACCGCTTGGGCAATCGGATTCAGCCTGCGCTGGTGCTCGCCATACTGGCGCTGGGTTTTTCGGCATGGCAGGGCTGGCGGATGCACGTTGAGCTGGACAAGACCCGGGATCAGGTTGCCCGGCAGATGGCGGACGCTTCTCACCGGGCAGAACTTGCGCAACAGGCATCTCGTCAGACGGCGGACAATATGCATGATCTGGCATTTCAGCTTGCCGGGCTGGAGGCAAAAATGGTGCAGTCGCAAGGTCAGCAGGCGACGTTGCTGGCGCTGTATCGTAGCCTGTCGGCCAGCCGTGATGCGTGGACGCTGTCTGATGTCGAGCAGTTATTGTTGACGGCCAATCAGCAGTTGCAACTGGATGGGAATGTGCATGCGGCGCTGATTGCCTTGCAGGATGCCGATACACGACTAGCCGCGCTGGATCGGCCGCAATTCGTCGATCTGCGGCGCGCGCTTGCCGCTGATATGAATCGGTTGCGAACAACACCACAACCCGATACGGTCGGGATGGCGCTAGAGCTGGATGCATTGCTGGGCACTGTAGCGAAGTTGCCACTCAATAGCGAACGTACGCGGACGCCACTGGCAGTAAAACCGGCCAAACCGGCGAATCTGTTGCAGGCGTGGTGGCAACCGATACGAGATTTGTTGCAGATTCA
>JAJYGL010000106.1:2492-6375 GCA_021790625.1 Pseudomonadota bacterium
GCTGCTGCACAACAGGCGCCGGAGAGGCAGGCATATTACCTGCGGTTGATTCCATAATTGGGTTATTGCTGAAACGTAAAAGCATCGGCAAAAAAAGCGTCGTCGGGCAAACCGAGTTTTTGTCCCAACTCCCGGGCGGCGTTTACCATTTTGGGCGAGCCGCAGGCGTACACTTCCATTCCGGACAAGTCTTGTATGTCGCGTTCAACGGCTTGAGTGACCAGGCCGGTTGCTCCTTGCCAGTCTTCGGTTGCGTGTTCCACCACGGGCACATAGCGAAAATCGGCGATTTCCCGTTCCCATTGTTGCGCCAATTCTGTAAGGTAGAGGTCTTCCGGTTTGCGGCCACCCCAATACAGGGTAATGGGCCGCTTGCTGTTTTGGTAATGCAGATGGTCGATGATGGAACGGATGGGGGCAAATCCAGTGCCGCTGGCAATAAACAACAAGGGCTTTTGGCTATCTTCGCGCACAAAGAAATAACCCAATGGGGCTTCAATGCGCAAAATATCTTTTTCTTTCATTGTGTTGAACACATGTTCCGTAAATTCTCCACCTGCAACCAAACGAATGTGCAGATGCAGGAATGCGTCGTCATGGGGGGCGTTGGCAATGGAAAAACTGCGCCGTTGTCCATTTTTCATCAAAACATCCAGATATTGACCGGGTAAAAATTGCAAACGCTCGTTGGCGGGCAGCTTGAGTTGCACCAGCATGATATTGTGCGTCAGGCGCTGCAGCTTGTGTACCCGGCAAGGCAGGGTGCGAATCACGATGTCTTTGGCCGCACCGATTTCCCGGCACTCGATGCGGATATCGCTATCGGCATGGGCCACACAGAACAGGATTTTGTTGTTGCTGATGTCCAGAGCGCTCAGTGCGGTGGCATTGCCGGTATGCGTAACGTTGCCTGCGAGCAGACTGCCTTTGCAGCTGCCGCAGGCGCCATTCCGACAACCATAGGGCAGATGAAAACCGTGGCGCAAGCCGGCTTCCAGAATGGAATCGTCGTCTTCGATGCTGAACTGGTGACCGCTGGGTTCGATGGTGACTGTGTGGCTCATGTGGGAATCAGGCTCTCAAGTAGAATGCGTTATTATCGACTATTTCCAAGCTTGCCTTCAAGCGGCATTTGGCGGCGTGCGCGCCAGAACCCAACACTGGACAGATAACGCGCCAGCGTCGCGTAATGCCAGTGCCAGCCAGTGGGCGCTGCTGCCGCTGGTCATCACGTCATCAATCAATGCAATATGCTGGCCGCGGACTGTCGCCGCGCAAATGAAAGCGTGACGCAGGTTGCTGACCCGTTCTGCTCGCGACAAGCCAGATTGTTCGGTGGTGTGGCGCGTGCGTTGACAGACAGTTTTGAGCAGAGGAATTTTCAAGTGTCGGGATAAATGCTGCGCCAGTAGTAACGCTTGATTGTAACCACGCTGACGTAGCCGTTGCGGGTGCAATGGCATGGGGACGAGAATGTCTGGCGCGGGCTGGTCACGCAGACGGTCGAGCAATGGTTCTGCCAACACGGGCAACAGGCTGAACTGGTGATGAAACTTGAACGCGTGAATTAGCCGGTCGAGCGGCCACGCATATTGCCACGCTGCCACGGTGTGCGCAAACGCAGGGGGTTGGCGCAGACAGGCCCCGCACAACACCGCATCTCCGGCAAGCGGCGTGGCGCACACCGCACAAATAGGGGCAACCGGACGCGGCAGTTCTTGCCGGCAGGCAATACACACTGGGTCATGGCGACATGCTGCCGCACAAAGAAAACAATGCTGCGGCCAAGCTTGCTTAAAAAATAATCTGCTAGTAAAATTCAGATTCATAAAAGTTGACTGGCACGACGGAAAAAAGGACAATGCGATATCAAGCTATCGTATTGGGGGTTCGTGATGCCCGTAACAACAGAAGTAATTAGCGGAAAAAGCGCTTTATTGCAAGCCCGTTTATTCAATATTGCCAGTATCACGGCCACTATCATCGCACCTTTGTTAATGTTGTGGATTGCCTTTTCTATTTTTTTATATGCGATGATTGCGCACCATCCCAATCCACGCACAGTGTACTACAACCGTATTTCTGGTTATCGTTTTTATGGCGTGGCCGGATTGATGGTGTTTGCCGGTCAACCGATTTATGGTCTGTTCGGCGGCGGTTGGCATGGATTGGTGGCGATTTGGGGCATCATGGTTCTGGTCGTGGTTCCTATGGGTGTGTGGGACATCATTCGTGCGGGACGCGAACATTGGGAAGACATCATCATTGAAACAGAGTCAGGAGAAAAATCGCATGGGTAATCTGGCACAGGCTGCAGCACGCAAATGGAAAATTGTTGATATAGAGGCGTTGTTCGCGTTGCCGTTCAATGATTTGTTGTTTCAGGCGCAAACAGTACATCGAGAGAATTTTGATCCAAACACGGTGCAACTGTCCACGTTGCTGTCGATTAAAACCGGCGGTTGTTCTGAAGATTGTGGTTATTGTCCGCAATCGGCGCATCATGAAGGTTCCGTTGAAAAAGAGGCGTTGTTGACGGTGGATGCGGTGCTGGAGGCGGCACGGGCTGCCAAAGCTGCTGGTGCCAGCCGGTTTTGTATGGGCGCAGCCTGGCGTTCGCCCAAGGATCGCGATTTGCTGCCGGTCTTGGATATGGTGCGTGAGGTCAAGGCATTGGGATTGGAAACCTGCGCCACACTAGGGATGCTGCATGGGGATCAGGCCGATAAACTCAAGGATGCCGGTCTGGATTATTATAACCACAACCTGGATACCAGCCCGGAATTTTATGGCGAAATCATCACCACCCGCAGCTATCAGGACCGGCTGGACACGCTGGACAAGGTGCGCGATGCCGGGCTGAACGTGTGCTGTGGCGGTATCGTTGGCATGGGTGAATCGCGCAACGAACGTGCCGGCCTGCTGGCACAATTGGCCAACCTCGAGCCGCAGCCGGAATCCGTTCCTATCAACATGCTGGTTCGCGTGGAGGGTACGCCGTTGGCGGATACGCCTGCGTTGGAGCCGCTGGAATTCGTGCGCACCATTGCGGTGGCGCGCATCCTGATGCCGTCTAGCCACGTGCGATTGTCTGCCGGACGTAGCGAAATGAGTGACGCTGTGCAGGCCTTGTGCTTTCTGGCCGGGGCAAATTCGATTTTTTATGGCGAAAAATTGTTGACCACCGGTAACCCAGACGTGACTCGCGATCAGGTCTTGTTTGACAAACTTGGTCTGCGCGCCGAACCCTGTTATCCGGTATGAGTTTTGCCGCACTAAGGCGCCTGAAAGCAGGATTGGCGCGGCGTAAGGAACAAGCCGCATGGCGGCAGCGGCGGGTGCTGGACAGTGCACAGGGTGTGCGGATTCGGGTAGATGGCAAAGACTGGCTGTCTTTTTGCAGCAATGATTATCTTGCGCTGGCGCAGCATCCGGCGCTGATTGCTGCGGCGCGGGATGCGGTTGCCCACGCCGGTGTTGGTGCGGGCGCTTCGCATCTGGTGTGTGGTCATCATCGAGAGCACGAGGCGTTTGAACATGAAGTGGCGGCGTTTTTGAGGTTACCTGCAGCGCTGCTATTCTCGACGGGGTATCTTGCCAATCTGGCGGTAGTGTCTGCTTTGATAGGTCGGGATGGAGAAGTGTTTGCCGATCGGCTCAATCATGCTTCGTTGAATGATGCAGCACTGTTGTCGCGCGCCAATGTACACCGTTTTGCGCATGGAGACCTCGCCATGCTGGAACGCCAGTTGGCGGCCAGTACGCGACGCGATCGTCTGGTGATGGTCGACGCGGTGTTCAGCATGGATGGCGATGTGGCCGACGTGCCGGCGCTGTTGGCGCTATGCGAGCGTTATGATGCGTGGCTGCTGCTGGATGACGC
>JAJYGL010000106.1:6906-12063 GCA_021790625.1 Pseudomonadota bacterium
GTGAAAGGTGTGCCATTATTGTTGTTGCATGGTTGGGGGATGCACGCGGGCATTTGGGCAGACGTACAACGGCAATGGCTGGTGTCTGATGTGTTCGCGCCAGATTTGCCCGGCTATGGCGGTACATCGCCGCTGGCTGGTGGTTTGAACGAGTTGGTGCAGCAAATGCTGCGTCACGTACCGGACAGGTTTGACGTGTGTGGTTGGTCATTGGGTGGATTGCTGGCCCAGCAGATGGCATTGTTGGCGCCTGATCGGGTAAGACGGGTGGTTCTGGTGGGGGCGACGCCTTGTTTCGTGACACGGGAAAATTGGAACTGCGGTATTGAAAAGTCTGTGTTGATGGCGTTTGGAGACGACTTGGCGCAGGCATACGAACCGACACTGAAGCGTTTTCTGGCGTTGCAGGTACGCGGCGAGCAGGCTGCACGTGATAACCTTGCGCGCTTGCGCGAGCAATTGTTTGCACGGGGAAAGCCGGATGTGGCTGTTTTGCAACAAGGGTTGCAGATTTTGCTGGATACCGATTTGCGGGCGGAAATCCCCATGATGCGGCAACCATTGTTGCTGGTGCAGGGCAGCCAGGATCAGTTGACACCGCCATGTGCGGCAGAATGGCTGGCAACCGAAGTTGCCGGGGCTCAATTGATACGGATCAGCGGTGCGGCGCATGCGCCTTTTTTGTCGCACACCACGGCATTTGTTGCGGCATTACAGGATTTTCTGGCTGTGTCAGCGGATGATTCAGTCGCCTGTATGAGCGGGGTTGGATGAGTGTGAGTATGGCGCAGGAACAGAACGAACAATATGGCGCTGGCGTGGACAAGGCGCTTGTGCGGCAGTCATTCAATCGTGCGGCAAATCAATACGATGCGCATGCGGTGTTGCAGCGCGAGGTCGCTGCGCGCATGTTGTCACGCCTGACATATATCCGACATCAACCGGAGCGGGTGCTGGATGCCGGTTGCGGCACTGGTTTTGGCGTGAAGGGTTTGTGTGAACGGTATCCTCAAGCCAATATCGTAGCACTTGATCTGGCCGAAGCTATGTTGAAACTGGCCTGTCCCTCGCGCCCGTTCTGGCAGAAATGGCGACAGACTTCGGTGTTTCCCGTGTGTGGTGATTTGGACCGGTTGCCGTTGCCGGATGCGGCGGTCGATATGGTATGGTCGAGCCTCGCTTTGCAATGGAGCAATGATTTGCGCGCCAGTTTTGCCGAATTGCGCCGGGTATTGGCACCCGGCGGGCTGTTGATGTTTGCGACCTTCGGGCCGGATACATTAAAGGAATTGCGCTCGGCTTTCGCTCGTGTCGATACGCAGATGCACGTCAATCATTTTATTGACATGCATGATATGGGAGACTGGTTGATGCAGGCGGGTTTTTCCGCGCCGGTGATGGATATGGAGTTCATCACCCTCACTTATCCCGATTTGCGCGCCATGTTGCACGATCTGAAAGCCATTGGGGCCCATAATGTGATGCAGGGGCGCTCGGCCGGGTTGATGGGGCGCGCGCGCTGGCAGGCGCTGGAATCCGCCATGGAGTCGTTTCGTCAGGCAGGGCAGTTGCCACTGACCTACGAAGTCGTTTATGGCCATGCCTGGGTGGCGGATGTCCGGCCAGATGTCAAGACGCAGACCGTGCAGTGGCACCGCCGGGTCATGTCATGAACGCCTGTTTTGTCACCGGTACTGACACGGGAATCGGCAAAACCCGTGTCACGGCGGCGTTGTTGCATAAACTTGCCCTGCAGGGTAAACGGGTGGTGGGGATGAAACCCGTGGCGTCTGGCGCCATCTGGCGCGCGGGTGTGCAGGAATGGGAAGATGTGTCGCAACTCGCGGCGGCCAGTACGGTGTCAGCTCCGCTGGAATGGCGCAATCCTTATCGGTTCGACGCGCCGATTTCGCCACATCTGGCAGCACAACAGGCTAATGTGCGGATTGATCTGTCGATCATTCGGGCGGCGTACGAGCAATTACAGGCGATGGCAGACTGGGTGGTGGTCGAGGGCGCAGGTGGCTGGTATGCGCCGTTGAATGCAGGGCAGAGCATGGCCGATTTGGCGCGGGCATTGAATATTCCGGTGGTACTGGTGGTAGGTATCCGTTTGGGTTGCATCAATCATGCTGTGTTGACCGCGCAGGCGATTATTCGTGATGGGGTGTCATTTGCTGGATGGGTCGCCAATATTGTGGACAAAGATATGCTGCTGGCAGAAGAAAATATCGATAGCATTCGCACGCGACTGTCTGCTCCCCTGTTGGGCGTGCTGCCGTGGGATCTACAGGCAGGTTTTGGGGATGTTGCTGCCTGTTTGCGGGACTTCTGATAATCTCTGTCTCGAACCACCGTCGTGACCATGTGGGAATAAATCAGCAGCTCTTTTCGTTGTATATGGTATGTATGTAATTTACGTTTGATAGGTCAACTGGTTGGTAATTTATCCTTTTTCCTCGCTGGGTTAAAACCCCGGCCCGAAAGCCGGTGATCTCATTGCTTCGCTTTTCATAAATTGTTCAGGTATATCAGGGTGGCGTGAATTTACAGGTTGATGAAATGTGGTTATGATGAAATGGTACTGTCAAACGGCGTCGTGCTTGCCAGTGGCGACGGCGTTCGTATCGTGATGGGTTGTCTGGTTGCCGTGATTGAGGGGTCAATATGATGCGGCGTCTTGCCCGTTTCTGGCATCATACAGATCTGTTTCATCGTTTATTGTGGCTGATGAGCCTCAGTTGTCTGGTGGCAAGTTTGTATGGGCTGTCGAATTTGCCGCGCATTGGTTTTGTGCCATTGTTGTTGATCTTGTGGTGGTGTTGCTATCTGGTATTGCAGCGCAGTCTGAAAGCGTTGGATACGTTAGTGACGGCCGTCAATGAAATGAAAAATGGCCATTACAATATGCAGGTACCCGTGTGCGGTGCGCCGGATTTTCGTACACTGATTCATGCTTATAACGATGGTATGTTACATACCCAGCGCCTGCTGAGTAGTTTGCGCCATAAAGAGCGTGAGCAAAATGAGTTGCTCACGTGCATGACCGAGCGCAATTTTGCCTGGCAAGAGGAACGTCGCGCCATTAATCTTGCCGTGATTGTGGCGGAAACCGATATCGATGGTCGCATCACGTATGTCAATGATGCTTTTTGTGCCGTTACCGGCTACACGCGTGATGAGTTGGTGGGGCGTGTCCACAGTCTGCTAGGTACACAGCAAACCGACCAGAATGAATACCGCGATATGTGGCAAGCCATTTTGATTGGGCGGGTCTGGTCGGGCGAGTTTTGTGATCGGACGCGGGATGGCAACTTGTTCTGGCTGCATACCACCATCGTGCCTATTCTGGATGATGCAAGCAAAACCCCGCGCTATTTCAAAGCCATCAGTTTTGATATTACGCCACGGAAATCGCTGGAGCAATTGTTGCGATTGGAGCGCGAGCGAGCGGAGATTACTTTGGCCTCGATAGGGGACGCGGTCATCAGTACCGATGCGCGGGGCGACGTCATCTTCATGAATAAGGTGGCCGAAGCAATAACGGTGTGCACAACCAACATTGCGAAAGGCTTGCCTGTCGTTGGGTTCTTCGACCTGGTGCAGGAATACAGCCGCGCAAGGCTGGAAAATCCGGTGGTGCAGGCGTTGACCGAAAAAAAGGAAGTCGTGCTGGCCGATGATGCCGTTTTGCGCTCGCGCTGTGGCGCCGAGCGGGAAATTGAAGGCAGGGCGACGCCTATTTTGACGCCGGATGGCGAATTGATGGGCGCTGTGATGGTGTTTCGCGATGTGGGCGAAAAAAGACGTTTGCTATCGGCCGTGCGTTGGCAAGCGAACCATGATGCGTTGACCCGTCTACCGAACCGAAATCTGCTGCAGGACTGTTTCAGTCGGGCGTTTGTCGACGCGCGACAACATGAAACGCTGACGGCGGTGTGTTTGCTTGATCTGGATGAGTTCAAACCTATCAATGATCGTTACGGTCATGAAGTGGGCGACGCGATTCTGGTGGAAATGGCTTCTCGTTTGATTCACACCGTACGGACGCAGGATACAGTGGCGCGACTGGGGGGCGACGAATTTGTGGTGTTGCTCAACGGGTTCCGTCAGGTGGATGAAATCGACCCTCTGCTGGAGCGAATGCTGGCGGTCATTGGCGAACCCGTTACAGTGGGGGATGTCTCGGTGACTGTGTCCGGCAGTATCGGGGTGACGCTGTATCCGCTGGATGATGCCAATGCCGATATTTTGTTGCGTCATGCCGATCAGGCCATGTGTCAGGCCAAGCAGGGTGGGCGTAGTCGTTATCATTTGTTTGATCTGGTCAGCGACCAGCAGGTGCAGAGTAGTATCCGACAACTGGAGCGCCTGCGGCAGGCGTTGTTGCATGACGAATTCGTGCTGCATTATCAGCCCAAGGTGAATATGCGCACTGGCCAGATTATCGGTATGGAAGCCTTGTTGCGCTGGCAGCACCCGGAACGGGGGCTGATTTTCCCGCTGGAGTTTTTACCCATCATCGAACAGACCGATTTGATCATTCAGATTGGCGAGTGGGTGTTGGAACAGGCGTTGCGCCAGATTGCGGCTTGGCAGCGCGAGGGAATTATTTTGCACGTGGGGGTAAATATTGCAGGCGTGCATTTCCAGCAAAGCGATTTTTGTGAGCGTTTGACGTTGTTACTGGCGCGTTACCCAGAGGTGGAGCCAAAATATCTACAAATCGAGATTCTGGAATCAGCGGCATTGGGAGACATGCAACAGGCGCGTAGCACGGTGCAAGCATGTCAGATGTTGGGCGTTACTTTTGCGCTCGATGATTTTGGAACGGGATATTCTTCGCTCAGTTATCTGAAACATTTGTCGGTGGATGCGCTGAAAATCGACCAGAGCTTTGTTCGCGACATGCTGCTGGACAAATCCGGACTGTCTTTGGTGGAAGCGGTAATCAGCATGGCGCGGGTATTTGATAGCGAAGTGGTGGCAGAAGGGGTGGAAACAGTTGAGCATGGCGTGTTGCTGTTGCGTTTGGGTTGCGATGTTGGACAAGGATATGGCATCGCCAAACCCATGCCAGTGCAACAGGTGATCCCGTGGATACGGCAATATCATCCTGATGTATCGTGGGCGACGTGGGCAGATGTTCATTGGGAT
>JAJYGL010000106.1:12862-25113 GCA_021790625.1 Pseudomonadota bacterium
CGCAGCCAGCGCTATCATGTACCGTTATACCGTGTACCGCCAGATTTGCTGGATGTCGACCTGTCGGCGCAATATCCTGCGCTGAAGGCGTGGCGTTTACGCGGACGGCTACAGGGAAGACGGATCGTTCCTTATTGGTCACGGGCGCAGATCGAGGGCGCCGGACAACCTTTGGCGGGCAATGAATTGTTGTGGGTCGATGATGCGTTGGCCGCTTTTTTTCTGCAGATTCAGGGAAGCGGGCAGATTGTGTTGCCAGATGGAGAAACGGTGATGGTAGGGTATGCCGACCAGAATGGTTATCCCTATCAGGCGATTGGTCATGTGTTGGTGGCGCAAGGAGCGTTGCGGGCTGATTCGGTCAACATGGCGTCGATTATGGCCTGGGCGCGGGCGCATCCTGCCCAAGTGCCGGATGTACTGGCACAAAATCCGTCGTATGTGTTTTTTTGCCTGTTGCCGGGCGGTCAACCGCTGGGTGCCATGGGGTTGCCATTGACGGCAGGTTACAGCATCGCCATTGATCCGCGCGTGCTCCCGTTGGGTGCGCCAGTCTGGCTGGAGACCACGGAGCCAGGCAGCAGCAAGCCTTTGCAGCGTCTGATGCTGGCGCAGGATACGGGCGGGGCGATTCACGGCAATGTACGGGCAGATGTTTTTTGGGGCATGGGTGACCAGGCAGCATCGCTGGCTGGCAATATGCAGCAGTCTGGGCGTCTGTGGGTCTTGCTGCCCAAAACCATTTCTGACCCGGACAGCTTGTGGCAAGACGTCCATTGACACGGGTTGCCAACGGCGGCGTGCTATCTGTATTTCATTCTACCAAGTCGCTGTTGCGACTGTGCGAGGACAGATCAGCGCCCCGAACGCATGGCGTCGAAAAACTCCGCATTGTTTTTGGTGGCTTTGACTTTGTCGAGCAGGAATTCCATGGCATCCAGGTCGTCCATCGGATAAAGCAGTTTGCGCAGTATCCAGATTTTTTGCAGGACATCGCTCTTGAGCAGCAACTCTTCCCGGCGGGTGCCGGAGCGGTTGACGTTGATGGCTGGGTATAGGCGTTTTTCTGCCATGCGTCGGTCAAGATGGATTTCCATGTTGCCGGTGCCTTTGAATTCTTCGAAAATCACATCGTCCATGCGGCTACCCGTATCTACCAGTGCGGTCGCAATGATGGTGAGCGAGCCGCCTTCTTCGATATTGCGCGCGGCGCCAAAAAAGCGTTTTGGCCGTTGCAGTGCATTCGCATCTACACCGCCGGTGAGCACTTTGCCGGACGAAGGAATGACGGTGTTGTATGCACGGGCCAGACGGGTGATGGAATCGAGCAGGATGACCACATCTTTCTTGTGTTCGACCAGCCTTTTGGCTTTTTCGATGACCATCTCGGCGACTTGGACGTGGCGGGTGGCGGGTTCGTCAAAAGTGGACGCTACCACTTCGCCGCGAACTGAGCGCATCATTTCGGTGACTTCTTCCGGACGCTCGTCAATCAGCAGCACAATCATGATGACGTCGGGGTGGTTGCTGGTAATGGCATGCGCAATGTGTTGCAGCATCACTGTCTTGCCCGATTTCGGGCTGGCGACCAGCAAACCACGCTGCCCCTTGCCAATTGGCGCAATCATGTCGATGACCCGGCCGGTGATGTTTTCTTCGGCGCGGATGTCGCGTTCCAGCAGCAATGGGTTGGTGGGATGTAGTGGTGTGAGGTTTTCAAACAGGATTTTGTTTTTGGCGTTTTCCGGCGGTTCGTTGTTGACGCGGTCCACTTTGACCAGTGCGAAATAGCGTTCCCCTTCTTTGGGAATGCGGATTTCACCGTCGATGGAATCCCCCGTATGCAGATTGAAGCGACGCACTTGTGAAGGGGAAACATAAATATCGTCAGGGCTGGCCAGGTAGGATGTGTCAGGTGAGCGCAGAAAGCCAAAGCCGTCCGGCAATACTTCCAGCGTGCCTTCGCCAAAGATGCTGACACCTTTTTTAGCCTGATTTTTCAACAGGGCAAAGATCAGTTCTTGTTTGCGCAGGCGGTTGGCACCTTCGATGCCATTGGTCGTGGCCATTTCTACCAGTTCGGTAACGTGCAGTTGTTTCAGGTCGGATAGGTGCATACGGGAACATACCCCTGAGGGGGATAAAAAAAACAGGAGGTGCGCCAGACTCGGTGGCGTTCAGGACAGCTGTAACAGATGCTGGCGGGAGTCCGGGCGCGGGTTGTTATCGGGTGTAAGCCTGACTGTTGTTCAGCTTATCTGAATCAGATATTGCTGTCAACAAAAGCGGTTAATTGGGACTTGGACAAGGCTCCCACCTTGGTGGCTTCTACGCTACCATTTTTAAAAAGCATTAATGTTGGAATGCCACGGATACCATATTTTGGTGGTGTGGCCTGATTTTCATCGATATTCAGTTTGGCGACCTTGAGGCGCCCTGCGTATTCTTTGGCTACTTCATCCAGAATGGGGGCAATCATTTTGCAGGGGCCGCACCAGTCTGCCCAATAATCGACGATGACGGGCAGGGGGGATTGCAGCACTTCCTGTTCAAAGGTGTCATCACTAACGTGAAAAATGTGTTCGCTCATGGAATCCTCTTGAATTGACGATTTGAATGGATGATCTGGATTGATGGTGTTACCAACCGGAAAGGGCGAGTGTACGTTTATCGGCGTGATTCATCAATATGGTTCATCAACATGGTTCATCGATATGGTTGTTTATGGTTATCGACATGAATATTTGCGATGGTTTTTGTTGGGCGCAAATCTATGGTTTGATACACGGTCTGATACAATGGCGCAATTGTGCCTGACGTTGGCGCAGGATGCAAGTGTCTCTGAGGAAACACCGAATTAATTTCCGTCAGGCCGCTGCCGCGGCCATGTGGGAATAGATCAGCGCTTCCCTAACGAATGAGGTATGGCTTGGATAGTCTTTCGCAACAACTCTGGCAACGCACACAACAGGTGGTTTGGCATCCTTGTACCCAGATGAAGCAGCAGCAGGCGATACCACCGCTGGCAGTCGTTCGGGGTGAGGGTATTTGGCTATATGATGGCGATGGCAAGCGTTATCTGGATGCCATTTCATCGTGGTGGGTCAATCTGTTCGGACACGCCCATCCGGTCATCAATGCTGCATTGCGTGATCAACTGGAACAAATTGCGCATGTGATGCTGGCAGGTTGTACCCATGAACCGGTGGTCAGGCTGTCGGAACAGTTGACGCGCCTGTCAGGTTTGGCGCACGTTTTTTATGCGTCGGATGGTGCTTCTGCAACGGAAATCGCGTTGAAAATGAGTTTTCATTATTGGCGAAATGTCGGCAAACCGGATAAAACGCGGTTTGTCAGTCTGCGCAATGGATATCATGGTGAAACGCTGGGTGCGCTGGCGGTAACGGATGTAGCGATTTTCAAAATGGTTTACGCGCCGTTGCTGCAAAGTTCGTCGCAGGTAATGAGCCCGGATTGGCGGTTGGCGGAAGCCGGCGAATCTGCCGAGGCGTATGCCCGGCGAGCCGCGCAGGAATTGGGTGCCTATTTGGCGCAGCATCAGCAAACAGTCGCGGCGGTGATTCTGGAGCCCTTGGTGCAGTGCGCTGCAGGCATGGCCATGTATCACCCGACATACTTGCGCGAAGTACGAGCGCTGTGCAATCAGTATTCGGTACACTTGATTGCAGATGAAATTGCGGTCGGCTTCGGCCGTACCGGTACATTGTTTGCCTGTGAGCAAGCCGGCGTCACGCCGGATTTGATGTGTTTGTCCAAAGGTATCACGGCGGGTTATTTGCCGCTGTCCGCTGTGTTGGCGACCGAAGAGATTTACGCCGCGTTTTATGCTGACGATATGGCGCATGCTTTTTTACATTCGCATTCGTATACCGGTAATCCATTGGCTTGCCGCGCCGCCATTGCCAGCCTGGGTTTGTTTGAGAGTGAGCATGTGCTGACGGAAAACCGTCGCCGTGGTGACGTGCTGGATCGTCTGGCCGAACCATTGCGGCAACATCCCCGGGTACGGCATTTTCGTCGTCTGGGCATGATTTGGGCTTTTGATGTCATGAATGTGGCGCAGGATTTTGCGCAGCAGTTTTATCGTGCAGCGTTGCAGGAGGGTTTGCTGTTGCGACCGATTGGCAATACGGTTTATTTCATGCCGCCATATATCGTGGAAGAAGCTGATATGGCATACCTGATCGCCGGTACGGTCAAAGCGTTGGAGCGGACATTACAGACGACAGGTTAAGCATGGCGCATCCTTGCTCGTCGCAGCGCAGGTAACCGCTTCGGCTACCGTGCCAGTCGGGTAATACCCAACGTTCGCAGGCATGACCATCAACAGTGAATATATGGTGTGCGGGGCGGTGGGTATGGCCGTGTATCAGGCGGGGGTAGTGGTGTTCGCGTAGCAGGGCGGCGACGCTTTGTGGGTTGACGTCCATGATGGCGTCACTTTTTTCGTGGGTCGCAGCCATGCTTTGCTGTCTGGCCGAGGTCGCGAGTATTGCGCGACTCGCCAATGACTGGACAAGAAATTGCTGTTGCCATGCCGGATTGCGTACCTGGGCGCGAAAGCGTTGATAGGCAATGTCATCTGTGCAGAGGGTGTCGCCATGCAGCAGCAGGCTGGGCGTGCCACACAGGTCGATGGGGGCGATGTCCGGCAACAGGGTCATATGGCAGCGTTGGCAGAACGTTTGCTGGAGTAAAAAATCCCGGTTGCCATGTTGTAGCCAGAGTTGTGTGCCCGTATCGCTCAACTGACGTAGCAACTGGCAGACGTGTCGTGCCAGTTGCCGGTAGGCCATCAGGGCGTTGTCAGGCGTGTTGGCGGGCAGGTCAAGTATGTCGTCACCCAGCCAGTATTCAAACAAATCACCCAATATATACAGGTGTTGCGCAGACGGGGCGATGTGGGTGACGAACCAGGCAAATTGCTGCACCGTCTCGGGTTGCTGTGGCGAGAGGTGCAGGTCGGCGATGAATAAGCTGGTCGAGCTCACCCGGTGATGACTTCGGCGCGTTCAATGATGACGTCTTCAACGGGGACATCCTGATGTCCGGCACGGCTGCCGGTTTTAACACCCTTGATTTTATCAACGATGTCTTGTCCTTCGGTGACGCGGCCAAATACACAGTAACCCCACCCTTGCATATTGGGCGCGGTAAAATTCAGGAAACTGTTGTCTTTCACGTTGACGAAAAATTGTGCCGTCGCCGAGTGGGGATCGGAGGTGCGGGCCATGGCAACCGTGTAGCGGTCGTTGGTCAGGCCATTGGTAGCTTCATTTTCGACTGGCGCCTGGGTGGGTTTTTGTTTCATGCCGGGTTCGAAACCACCGCCCTGAATCATGAAGCCGTCGATGACGCGGTGAAAAATGGTGTTGTCGTAAAAACCGCTGTTGACATAATTCAGAAAATTGGCCACGGTTTTGGGCGCTTTTTCAGTGTCGAGGGTAAGGGTGATGGGACCGAAGTTGGTGTGTAGTCTGACCATGGCAATTTCCTTGGAATGAATAAAGTCGGGATTAAAATGAGTCTGAGAGAATGAAGTCAAAAAATCATTGGTTTCTTGGGATATCTGTGTTGCACGACGCGGCGAATTTCGATGTGATGGCAGCGCGATTCATGAAAGTCAATCTTTGGTTTTGGTGACGTATTCGGCAACAATTTTCCATTGTTCGTCGTGTTGTGTCCAGTACAGATGTTTGTGCGTGACGTCAGACAGATTGTTGCTCGAATAATCCTGCGTAAAATCAGCAAGGTATAAGTTTCTTTGTCCGGGGTAGGCATACAGGCTCATGTGTTCGAATTTGACCTGAATCCAGTGTTTTCCGTCGTTGATTTGTCGTTTTTCTGCCAGCCAGCGCGAGTAGGGCTTGTCGCCGGCGGTAAAGTCATCGGCGTAATGGCTGGCGTAATGGTTGATGTTGAGGCTTTCCCAGTCATGTTGCCAATCGGAGATTTGCTGCGCGAATTGCGTCCGGCGTTCAATGGCGGTTTCGGGGCTGATCCAGTTGACGTGGTCGGTGATGACGACGATAGTGTTTTGGGGGATTAATTTTGCCGATAGTGTTTCCAGATCGTTGTTGTTTAATACCACGCAGCCATCGCTGGCGTGCGGCGGGCGACTGAAGGTGCCGGTGAAGGTGCCGTGCAGCCAGATGCCATGACCACTTTTATGCAGGCGTTCGTCCCAGTCGTTGGGAAAATTCAATGGAAACGCTTCCGGTCCATAAATGGCGGTGAGCGCATGGCTGTGCAGGCGTCCGGTGATGCGGTAAATTCCTAACGGCGTGCGGTCGTCGCCTTCCCGTTGTTTGACGGCGCCATTTTTGCCGATGCTGACATAAAAATCGGCCAAATAGTGGGGCAGGCCATTCTGATTCTCAAACAGATAAAGCCGGGATGTGCTGGTGTCAACCAGCAGTACCTGTCGGACATCGTCGGCCAGTTGCAGGATGTTGTCTGGCACGCTGTTGACGGGCGGTGGTTGCAGAATGGTGTCCAGTCGGGCACGGGCTTCGGCGCGCAGATCATTCAATTGGATATTGCGGGCAGGCGAGTTGCTGGAAGTGTTGCCGAAGGTGTCCAATGCTTGTGCATGAGCCAGCAGCAGATCGCCTTGCATGAGTTGCGCCAGGCGGAAGTTTGGTTGCAGGCGCAGCAGGGTTTCAATGCTTTGTAATGCCGCGTCCAGTTTTCCTTGCTGCAAGGCATGTACAGCATTGGCCAGTAATTGTTCCCGCTGGTCCAGAGGGTGGACGTTTGCGATGGGCGAAGCGATTGACAGGTCATCTGCTTTGGCGCTGATGACAAGTCCGTTTGGCAGGAGGCTGGCGACGAGAGCGAGCAGCGTCAACCAGCGGGCAAAATATTGTAGGTGGGTCAATGGGATTGCTCGGAAATAATCAACCATTTACCCTGTATCAGGGCAAATTTCAGCACTTTCTGTTCAGTGGTGTCGAGCCGGTCGGAGCGATAATGTTCAGTGAAGCTTGCGCTGGCGTGTTGCATGTCGCTGTAATCAATGACTGGGTCCGAGAGTCTGATCTGAATGTATTTGGGGGCAGTGATACGGTTGCGGCGCAACGCCACCCATTTGTCATGCGACAGGTAGGTGGTGGCATAATCCGGCGCGTAGGCGGCCAGATAATTGTCTGGCTGCTGGCTTGACCAGGCTTTGGCCCAGTTGTTCACGGCGGTGATGATGGCAGCATCGCGTTTATTGTGCTGGTCGCCACCATTTGGCGCCTGGGTTGGAGACGGTGCTGTGGCTGTTTTCGGGTTGGTATCGACGGGTTTGGCGGGTTTGCTCGTTTTACCGCTGCAATCGGCTTGTGCGGCATCCGGGTTGAAAATTTCCTTGATGAGTGCCAGTTTGGTGTGGACATTGGTATTACCCGTGTCCAGTTGCAGCGCTTTGTTGTAGGCAAGTGACGCCATCTTGGCGTAGATGTCGCCCAGATTTTCGTGTGCCACGGCGTAGCTGGGGTGGGTATGAATGGCCATTTCCAGCGCGTTGCGTGCTTGTTCATATTTACCTTGTGCGGCGTAGAGCACGGCAAGGTTGTTATAGGGTTCGGGCAATTCGGGGTAGTCTTCCGTCAGTTTTGTAAATACGGCGATGGCTTCATCGGTTTTGTTTTGTTCGGTCAGAATAAGTCCTTTGAGAAAGCGCGCTTGCGCATCTTTCGGGTGTGTGGCAATCCAGCCATTGATGGCGGTTAGCGCTTGCGGATATTGTCCTTGCCGGAACAAGGTTTCACTGGTTTGCAGACCCGAATCAGGAGTGGTCTGGCTGTTTGGCGAACCGACAGACTGTCCTGCGGCCATCGCGTTCTGCAGGTAAATGGCAAAGGTGGCTGCCATGGCAGTCGTCAAGGCGACGGAAAGGAGGGAGCGTTTCACTGTGTTATACTCAATCTGTTATCGATTAGAGTCGTGATTCTAGCAAGAATCCGGCCTGATTCAAACTGTTTGACATGTTTGGGAATATTTGTGTTAGCTATTTACAATTCTTTGGGGCGCGAGAAACAGCCCTTTGTCGCCATCGTGCCGGGACACGTTGGCCTGTATGTATGCGGTATGACTGTGTACGATGATTGTCATATTGGTCACGCGCGCGTCATGGTGGCGTTCGATGTGATTGTGCGCTGGTTGCGTACTGCCGGTTTTGTGGTTAATTATGTACGCAACATCACCGATATTGACGATAAAATCATCCATCGCGCGGCAGAAAAGGGCGAATCCATTTCGGTGCTGACCGAGCGTTATATTGCCCGCATGCATGCCGATGCGGCAGCGCTGGGCGTGTTGTCGCCTGATGCCGAACCGCGTGCGACCCATTATGTGCCGCAGATGGTGGCATTGATCCAGACCTTGCTGAACCGGGGATTGGCTTATCTGGCCGACAATGGCGATGTGTATTATTCGGTGCGTGATTTTCCGGCGTACGGCAAGTTGTCCGGAAAATCATTGGACGACTTGCGCGCGGGTGAGCGGGTGGAAGTGGACGTTCACAAGCGGGATGCGCTGGATTTCGTTCTCTGGAAAGCGGCCAAGGCCGGTGAGCCTGCCTGGGATGCGCCGTGGGGGAGCGGTCGTCCGGGTTGGCATATTGAATGTTCTGCCATGAGCGAGGCGCTGTTGTCGCCCCATTTCGATCTGCACGGTGGGGGGCAGGATTTGCAATTCCCCCACCATGAAAACGAGATTGCGCAGTCGGAGGGCGCGCACGGTTGTGTGATGGCGAATTATTGGCTGCACAATGGTTTTGTACGGGTGGATAATGAAAAAATGTCCAAATCGCTGGGCAATTTCTTTACCATTCGGGAAGTGTTTTCTCGTTTTGATGCGGAAACCGTACGTTTTTTTATTGCGCGCACGCATTATCGCAGCCCGTTGAATTATGCCGACGTGCATCTGGATGATGCGCGCCAATCGCTAAATCGTTTGTATATTGCATTGCGTGATGTTCCACCTGTGCCTTTGGCGCAGGTGGATTGGCGGCAACCGGAAGCGGCACAGTTCAAGGCTGCCATGGATGATGACTTCAATACGCCGTTGGCGATGGCGGTGTTGTTTGATTTGGCGACACAGGTGCATAAAAAACATGATGCAGCCCTGTCAGGGTTGTTGAAGGCGTTGGCTGGCGTGTTGGGTTTTCTGCAACGGGATCCACAACAACATTTGCAACAATTGACCGGATGCCCCTTGCAGGAAAGTGACATCACGGCACACATTGCGCAGCGTCAGGCGGCAAGGTTGGCGAAAGATTATGCTACCGCAGATGCCGTGCGACAGCAGTTGCTGGCTGCAGGTATTGTGCTTGAGGATAGCGCTCAGGGAACCACCTGGCGACGTTCATGATGCGCAGGCGATGCAAGCAAGCTGGAAGTCAAATTCAGCCTGTGGTTTTTGTGTCGAGAATCTCGGCTTCCACCTGCACCCATAAATCGCCTTTATGCAGAATTTTTCCTAGCGTGAGCTGGATGGGCGGCCCCCCGGGTTCCTGACTGAATTGGTAATTTTTCCCCTGCGCATGGTTGGCAATGTCCAGCAGCAAGGTGAAATGACCACGCAAGACGGGGCTGGTCAGGATGGCATGACAGGTGTTGTTTTTGGGTGCTGTTCCAAACGACATTTGTTCCGGAGATGCCTGGCCGGGGTTGGTTTGCAGCGCGTTCAGCAATGCTGGCGTGAGGTTGCGGGACAGGATTTCCAGTCCGGCCATGGCACCGGATTGCTGGTTTTTGATGAGGCGACGGACAATACAGGCGCTCCAGCCTGCCGTGGATTCGGTATTGCGTACGCCAATCAGGCTGCCCAACCGTAACCATTGACCGGCTTCTGCCGGATAATGGACCAGATACCCGTCGTTGCTGGTGTTTTCGGTTTCCCAATTGCTGGTGAGCGTGGGCATTTCCATGGCGTGCACAATTTCTTGTTGGCGATTTCGTGTGTTGTTGGTAACAAAACCGTACATTTTCAGGTCGAGCAGTTCCTGATAGGACGATTTATGGTTGATGCCAAGGGTTTGTGCCGGAGACGACTGTTTTTTGATGATGGTGTACAGGTCGGACAGGCCATGCACGACGGATAGTTGTTGGCGGGATTTGACACGTATGTCACGCCGCAGTTTGCCAATCTCGTGTGGATGCCACTGTTTTTCGGCATAAGTGAGTGCTGCGAGCAGTTTTTGTCGTTGCGTCAATACCGGGGAGGGAGCGGCTGTTTTGGGTAAGGACAGTTCGTTGCGTGTGCGTTGCAGTTGTATCAGCAGGCTGGACATGTCCCAGGCGCGGGTGGTGGTGGTCCAGGTCTGTGGCGTGATAGGGAGCGCTGCGTGCGCTTCGGCCAGGTCGTTATAGTAGTGATGGCGGTTGGTGTTGGGTAATTTTTCCAGGATGAGCGCTTGAGTGTGTTCCAGTAGCCAGTTGTCCAGCACATCGATTTGATCGACGGTGAGCGCGCCGGGATGTGACAGCGCGAGAATCTCGGCACGCAACATCAGGCCACCACAACGCCAGAGATGGTCGTCGTAGGCAGGCGTGGGTTGATTTTCGAAGCCGTTCTGTTCGGCGGTAAGGTAGAGTTCATGTAATAGCTGCCACAGCGCACCGTCTGGAGAATCGTAACGCAGGAATCGCCATTTGAAGGCATTGCCCAGGTTGTAGAGTGCCCGGGTGCACAGACGGGCGAGCAAGGGGTCGGGAGCGCGCAACTCCGGGTGTGCCGTCATGGCCTTCAGGTGATCCAGATATACGCTACTGATGTTGATGTACCAGGCATAAATGGCGTTCCATAACCGATGTTCGACCATCTGCGACATGCGCGGACTGTTCAGATATTGCAGACAAAGTGTGGTTTGTAGCGCCTGCGCATAATGATCGATCGCATCAATGGCCTCCAGTCGTTGCAGTTCGCTTTTCTGACTGGTTTGGGGCGCGTGCAGCGTGGCCAGTTTCTCGATAATTTGCTGGTGTTGGGTGTTGGTATCCTGACCGGACAAATCGTCAAGCCATTGTTGTGCCGCTTTGCGGTTGTCCGGCACCCCATCACCGGGTTTCCCTGCGCTAAACAGTGATTTTATATTGAACATGGTTGCAGGCTCCCCGCCCCGATATTATGTGCTCATGACGTGTGTTTTATGTGTTTTTGATGTGTTGTGTTACCCATTCTGTGACAGAGTCGAGGGCGTGAGCGAGCTCGCCGACATCGTTTCCGCCACCTTGCGCCATGTCCGCGCGACCGCCACCTTTACCGCCAAGCTGTTCCGCCACGAATCCAGCCAACTGACCGGCATGGATGGTTTTGTCGCTACTGCCGGCCACCAGACTGATTTTTTGTTCGTCATTGATGGTGGCGAGCACGATGACGCAGGCGCCGAGTCTGGATTTGAGCTGATCGAGCGATTCACGTAGCAATCTGGCATCGACATGTGCCATGCGTGCGCTGATCACGCGCAATTTACCGATGGTTTTGGCCTGCGCGATCAGTGCATCCATCTGGCTCGTTGCCAGCGTTGTCTTGAGAGAGAGGATGGTTTTGTCTTGCTCGGCTGTTTGTTGCAGCAGTTGATTGGTGCGCGTCAGCAGGTCACTGGCAGGTGTTTTGAGTTGTGCCGATACCTGATCCAGTAGTTGTCGCTGTTGTTGTAAGTATTCGACGGCGGCTTCGCCCGTCAGGGCTTCGATGCGGCGAATTCCGCCTGCAACCCCTGATTCGCTGGTGATGACAAACAGGCCGATGTCGCCGGTACGCTGGGTGTGGGTGCCGCCGCATAGTTCCATGGAAAAGTCACCCATGGCGATGACGCGTACTTCATCGCCATATTTTTCACCGAACAGTGCCATTGCGCCACGACGCACTGCGTCGTCATACGAGGATGTTTCGCTCGATACGGACAGGTTGCGGCGAATTTCCGTATTCACTTGCCGTTCGATGGCGCAGCGTTGTTCTGCATCAAGTGACGATGGGTGCGAGAAGTCGAAACGCAGTCGTTGGGCGTCCACCAGCGAGCCTTTCTGGTGAACATGGTTGCCCAGAATGTTGCGCAGCGCAGCGTGCAGCAGATGGGTCGCGCTGTGGTTGGCGGCGGCGCGCAGCCGGTGTGTGACGTTGACACTGGCGGTGACCGTATCACCCGTACGCAGGATGCCGCGTTGCAGGCGGCCGGAATGGCCGAACACCTGGCTGCGGATTTTTTGGGTGTCGTCAACGTCAAACAGGCCGTGTTG
>JAJYGL010000106.1:25957-29391 GCA_021790625.1 Pseudomonadota bacterium
AGTGGGTGCAAGGTGCCGGTTTCGTCCCGGTTGAACTGCATGAAGACGATATTCCAGATTTCGATGTAGCGGTCGCCATCTTCGTCGGGTGAACCGGGTGGGCCGCCAGCGACTTCTTCGCCATGGTCGTAGAAAATTTCTGTGCAAGGGCCGCAGGGCCCCGTGTCGCCCATTTGCCAGAAGTTGTCGGAACCGCCGCCCGGTTTGTCGCCGATGCGGATGACGCGGTGAGCAGAAAGACCGATATGGTCAGTCCACAAGGCATACGCCTCGTCGTCATTGTGGTAGACGGTGACCCACAATTTTTCGGCGGGTAGTCGCATTTCGACAGTCAGAAACTCCCAGGCAAAGTGGATGGCGTCGGTTTTGAAGTAATCGCCAAAGCTGAAATTGCCAAGCATTTCAAAAAATGTATGGTGACGGGCAGTATAGCCAACATTTTCCAGATCGTTGTGTTTGCCGCCGGCGCGTACGCAACGCTGGGCACTGGCGGCGCGCTGGTAGGGTCGGATGTCGCGGCCGAGAAAAACGTCTTTGAATTGCACCATACCAGCGTTGGTGAACAGTAGCGTCGGGTCGTTGCCGGGAATCAAAGAGCTGGATGCCACGATAGTATGTTGGTGACGGGAGAAAAAATCCAGAAAACGCTGACGAATTTCACTGCTGTTCATGTTGTGATGAAGCCTGTTAGTATTGAGGACAATGCCTGTATTCTAGCAGGCTGTGGCGGTAGCGTCATTATTGCTGGCGCCGTGTGTGTCGCGATCTTTCCGATTTGACCGGCAATGCGATTCATGGAGGAGTTAATCAGCGATTCCATAGGGTATGATGTCGATTTTGGTGAATGCGTTCAGGGCGGACTGCCAGTCGGCAGCATATATGGATCAGGATGGCGTATGGCAGCATATTTTCTGGAGCAGGTGCGGTTTCTGGTGGGGTTGTTTGCCATCCTGAATCCGTTGGGTGCGATTCCCGTTGTATTGAGTATGGCCGCCGATCGGCATGGCGATGACATGCGGCAGATCGCCCGCAAGACGGCGCTGGCGGTCACGGTCATTTTGTTGCTGTCCATCTGGGCAGGCGACGGCCTGTTGGGCTTTTTTGGCATCGGTATTCCAGCGTTCCGGGTGGCCGGCGGTTTGCTGGTGTTGTTGATTGCGGTGGCGATGTTTCATGCCCGCATCAGTCCGGCGCGCCATACCGCTGATGAAAGTATCGAGGCCGAATCGAAAGCCGATATTTCCGTGGTGCCGTTGGCGATTCCTTTATTGGCAGGGCCAGGTGCCATCAGTCTGGTCATTGTGGATGCGCACCAGGCTGGTGGCTGGCTGGAAAAAATGTTGTTTAGCATTTCCTGCCTGTTGGTCGGGGTGGTCATCTGGTGGGTGTTGCGCCTGGCTGAGCCAATCGGCAGGCGCTTGGGCACTTCCGGGTTGAATATCGCCACGCGGGTAATGGGCTTGATTCTTGCTGCGATGGCGGTGCAATTCATGGCAGACGGGCTACGAATGTTGTTGCCGGGGTTGGCGTGAGCGCGCAGGTGATTGCATCGACGCAGAATGTTTATTTTCGCCAGATGAAAACGCTGGCTGATTCGGCGGCTGCTCGCCGCGAACAGGGCAAAACCTTGCTTGATGGCGAGCATTTGCTGGAAGCCTGGCTTGCGGGCGGACGGGTGTTGCAGCAGATTCTGGTGGCGGATGCCGAGATGGAGACTTACTGGCAGACGCGTTGCCCGACGGTGCCGGTTCAGCGTCTGGCACCCCATCTGTTGTCAGCGTTGTCACCGGTCAAGACGCCGACCGGGGTGATGGCGCTGGTGGAAATTCCGGTCTCGTCATGTTCTGCACGATTCGGTGTGTTATTGGAGCGCATTCAGGATCCGGGCAATCTGGGTGCCATGTTGCGTAGTGCGGCAGCAGCGGGCGTGGACACGGTCTGGTTGTCCGAGGGGTGCGCGGATGTCTGGTCGCCCAAGGTGTTGCGCGGCGGCATGGGAGCGCATGTCCATCTTGCCCTGGTGGTAGACGCGGATTTGTGCGCGGTGGCCAAGACTTTCCCCGGGGTGGTCTATGCGACATCACCAGGAGTACCGCAATCTTTGTTTGATGTGGATTTAACCGATGCGGTAGCATTTGCTTTTGGCAATGAGGGTTCTGGGTTGACACCTGCTTTGCAGACAGCGATTGCGCAAGTCATCTCTATTCCCATGCCGGGGCAGATGGAATCACTCAATGCGGCGGCGGCTCTCGCCGTTTGTCTGTTTGAACGAGTCAGGCAGCAGAAAAACGTCCGTGCCTGATTTTGTTGGGAATAGATGTATGTTGGCATATATCGTTTGCCATCTTTTCGCCTCGCTTCCATTTCTTTCTGTTGTCACGCCACGCCAACTTGTTGGTGTGGCTGGATTATTTCCACAACCTTGCTTGACCCCCTATCAATTGTTGTTTATAGTGGGGAAGAGTGGTATTTTGTGGTAAAAAGTGGGAGAATACGCGGTAACGCGGGGAGGGGAGAACATGTTTCGTGGGGTGACCACATTGAGTCTGGATACCAAAGGACGGCTGATGGTGCCAACACGGTATCGGGACGCGCTGGCCGCGCAAGGCGATGGCCGCGTGGTGGTGACGGTTGACCCCAGCGAATGTCTGTTGTTGTTCCCGTTGTTGGAATGGGAACCCATCGAGAAAAAATTGAACAGCCTGTCGAGCTTCAATCCGCAAACCCGGAGTCTGCAGCGTTTGCTGGTGGGTAATGCGGCGGACTTGGAGCTGGATGCTACCGGGCGGATTTTGTTGCCCGCCATGTTGCGCGAGTTTGCTGCGCTGGACAAGAGTGTGGTGATGGTGGGGCAAGGCGCGAAATTCGAGCTGTGGAATGAGGCGAGATGGCAGGCGCAGATGGACGTCGCGTTGGCGTTTAAACAGGGCGAAATGCCTGCCGAGCTGGCTGGTTTCTCATTGTGAGTGATGTGTTGCAACACGAAACCGTGCTGTGCGAGCAGGCGGTTGATGTACTGAAGGTACGGGCAGATGGTGTGTATGTGGATGCGACGTTTGGTCGTGGTGGGCACAGCGCACTCATTTTGCGTCAGTTGGGTGTGGCGGGTCGGTTGATTGCGCTGGATCGTGATCCGCAGGCAGTGGCCGTGGGCGAGCAGTGGCAGGACAAGCGGTTTGTGATGTGCCATGCCAATTTTTCCGAGTTGGCAGTTGTGTTGGGGCGGATGGGTGTGGCGCAGGTGGATGGGGTGTTGATGGATTTGGGGGTGTCTTCACCACAATTGGATGACGCCGGACGAGGGTTTAGTTTTCGTCACGACGCACCGCTGGACATGCGCATGGATACGACAGCGGGTGAGACGGCGGCACAGTGGTTGGCACATGCCGGTGAACAGGAATTGAAAGAGGTAATTTGGCGCTATGGTGAAGAGC
>JAJYGL010000017.1 GCA_021790625.1 Pseudomonadota bacterium
GCGACAAACTGGTGCTGGGCGAACTCGATGCCGCACACAGTTTATACAGCATGATCTATGGCACGCATCTTGGTTTGGGTAACCTGCAAAAAAATCCCATGGCCATCCTGATGGGTCTTAACCACAATGGGCAAGCCATCACCTTGTCCAATCAGTTGCGCGATCAAGGTGTGGTAAACGGTGCCACCCTCAAAAAACAGGCTGACAAAAACCAGCGTCAATTAACGTTCGCTCACACTTACCCAACCGGCACACATGCCATGTGGTTGTATTACTGGCTGGCTGCTCATGACATCAATCCACTGACCGATGTACAAACCGTTGCGGTACCACCACAGCACATGGGGAGCATCATGCGTTGCGGCGATCTGGATGGCTTTTGCGGTGGCGAACCGTGGAATGCGCGCGCCATCTACGAAGACACAGGTTTCACCGCCACAACGTCACAAGCCATCTGGAACAATCACCCGGAAAAAGTGCTCGCTACTCGATATAGCTTTATTGAACGTTACCCAAAAACGGCACGCTCACTCATCAGCGCATTACTGGAAGCCTCGCGTTACGCCGACACATACCGCCATAAAGAAGACTTTGCCCAGCTCATCATCGACAAAGCCAATATCGATGCTCCTGCTCAGTTGGTAGCTCAACGCATGACTGGACGATATGAAAACGGCCTGGGGAAAATCTGGCAGGATAAATATCCGCTGAAGTTTTTTGACGATGGCCAAGTGAATTATCCGCATTATGCCCATGGCATCTGGTTTCTGACCCAGCTTTACCGTTGGGGCCTATTGGAGCAAGAGCCGGATTACCTTGCAATATCAAAAGAAATCAATCAAGTACCGCTATATTGTGAAGTGGCACGTTATCTTGGCGTCAGCATACCAGAACCCGTGTCCAGTATCACGTTGTTTGACGGAATCAAATTTGATGCAGCCTCGGCGTCCGCTTATAGCAACCATTTTTCCATTCGTGCGCGCGAAACTACCGTCATCTAAAACAGGAGAACCCTATCATGACCATGCGTCTGGTTGTTATTGGTAACGGAATGGCAGGTATCCGTACCGTCGAAGAATTGCTCAACATGTCACCCGATGCCTATGACATCACGGTTTTCGGCAACGAACTCCAGCCAAATTACAACCGTATCCTGCTGTCACCGGTTTTGTCTGCCGAAATGCCGTTTGAAGAGACCATACTCAATTCTTTTGACTGGTACCAGCAGCACAATATCACACTGCACGCGGGACACGCTGTCACCCATATTGACCGCATCAAGCGCTTCGTCAGCACCGACGATGGATTGCAAACGCCTTACGACCGCCTGCTGATTGCGACAGGCTCGAATCCTTTCATGCCCCCTATTCCCGGCATCGATCTGCCGGGCGTCATCGGTTACCGCAGCATTGCTGACGTACAAACCATGCTTGCCGCTGCACAGACGGGAGGCCACGCGGTCGTCATCGGCGGCGGACTGCTGGGGCTCGAAGCCGCTTATGGATTGTCCCTGCGCGGCATGCAAGTGACAGTGGTTCATCTGTCAAACTGGCTGATAGAACGCCAACTCGATAAAACTGGCGGCGACATGCTTAGAAAAGCGCTCATCAAACGCGGGCTGACTTTTCTGATGGCCCATCAAACCGAGGCCATTCTTGGCACAGGCCATGTCACCGGTCTGCGATTCAAGAATGGTACAGAAATAGCTGCCAGTCTGGTGGTCGTGGCGGCGGGCATCCGTCCCAACATTGGCCTGGCAAAATCCGCAGGCATCTATTGCGAACGTGGCATTGTCGTCAATGACACCCTGCAAACCTTCGACCCCCGTATTTACGCGGTCGGCGAATGCGTGCAACACCGTCATCAAACGTACGGTCTGGTCGCGCCATTGTTTGAACAGGCAAAAGTTGCCGCCAACCATCTCGCGCAGTATGGCCGCATGCGCTATGAAGGTTCACAGACCGCAACAAAATTGAAAGTTACCGGTATCGATCTGTTCTCGGCCGGCGATTTTCATGTGACAGATGACGACGAAGAATTGTTGCTGCAAGACGCAACACGCGGTGTCTACAAAAAACTGGTGTTGCGCCATAACAAACTGCGCGGCGCCATTTTATATGGCGATACCATAGATGGCCCGTGGTATTTTCAACTACTGCGCGATGGCACTGATATCAGCGACATGCGAGAACATTTATTGTTTGGTCAGGCACACTTGGGCGATGCCGGACGCTCCGGCGCGGCCAGCATCATGAATCTGCCAGATTCGGCTGAAATCTGTGGTTGCAATGGCATCAAAAAAGGTCACATCATCAAAACCATTCTGGAAAAGAAACTGTTTACACTGGAAGAAGTGCGAGCCCATACCAAAGCATCCAGTTCTTGCGGTTCATGTACCGGCCTGGTTGAAGCCATCCTTGCCAGCACGGTCGGCGGCGATTATTCCACGCAACCCAGCAAAAAACCGCTGTGCCCCTGCACCGAACTCAGCCACGATGAAGTACGTAGCGCCATCACACAACTGTCATTGCATAGCATTCCGCAATTGATGCAAGCGCTGGAATGGAAGACGACGGATGGTTGTGCCAAATGCCGTCCCGCGCTAAATTACTATCTGCTGGCGGCATGGCCGGACAGTTATCAGGACGACAGCCGCTCCCGTTTCATCAACGAACGTGTGCACGCCAATATCCAGAAAGATGGCACGTATTCCGTGGTGCCACGTATCTGGGGTGGCGTCACTTCGGCAAAAGAGTTACGCAGCATCGCAGATGTCGCCGACAAATATGCCGTTCCCACAATCAAGATCACCGGCGGGCAACGTATTGACCTGCTAGGCGTCGCCAAAACTGATTTGCCCGCCATGTGGCACGATCTGGCCGATGCCGGTTTTGTTTCCGGACATGCTTATGGCAAAGCATTACGCACAGTCAAAACCTGTGTCGGATCAGAATGGTGCCGCTTTGGCACGCAGGATTCCACTGCACTTGGCATACGTCTGGAAAAAATGACCTGGGGTTCATGGACGCCGCATAAATTCAAACTTGCAGTCTCCGGTTGCCCACGCAACTGTGCCGAAGCCACCATTAAAGATTTTGGCATCGTCTGTGTGGATTCCGGCTATGAAATTCACGTTGGCGGCAATGGCGGCATCAAAGTACGTGTCACTGATTTTCTGTGCAAGGTCGGCACAGAAGAAGAAGTCATCGAATATTGTGGCGCATTCATGCAAATGTACCGTGAAGAGGCGCATTATCTGGAACGCTCGGCGCCGTGGATCGAACGCGTTGGTCTGTCCCACGTCAAGCAACACATCGTGGACGACCCCAACAATCGCAGCGCTTTGTTCGCGCGCTTCCTGCAATCGCAGGCCAACGCACAGACCGACCCGTGGCAAGAACACGCAAACGGTAAAGAAGCATTTGAATACAAACCATTAGCCACCATCGAAGGGTAATTACCATGACTGCCACACGCATTGCTCTGGGCCACTTGAATGACATTCCTCGTCAAGGCGCACGCATTGTGCAAACGCCAACGGGAGAAATCGCTATTTTCCGCACATTGGATGATCAGATATTTGCGTTAAACAACCAATGCCCCCATAAAGGGGGCCCATTGGCACAAGGTATCGTGCATGGCACGCAAGTCACCTGCCCCCTGCACGGATGGGTGATCAATCTGGACAGCGGTGACGCCGCAGCGCCCGATGAAGGATGCGTCAACCGATATGCCGTCGACAATGAGGGCGGCATGTTATATCTAAGAACCACCGATCTATTCCCACATGACCGCGACGGCGGCCTGGCGGGATGAAATGCAAGGTGTGGCTCGCGGTCAAGAGCCATTCTCCTTGACAAGAGACACGGCAGTTCGAGACACGGCAGTTCACCCGCCAAGCCCCGTCCCATGCGGGTTGCGTGGTAAGACTCAATACACATCCCGGCAATAGCGCTTTTCCTGCACCAACGCACGAACATAACTCGCTGCTACGTCGGGCGACATGCCCCCTTGCTGCTGCACAACTTGTTTGAGCGCTGCATCCACATCCTTGGCCATATGCTCGGCGTCACCGCACACATAAAAGAAAGCGCCCTGTTGCAGCCAACGCCATAACAACTCAGCCTGTTCGAGCAAGCGATGCTGGACATAAATTTTTTCGGATTGATCACGCGAAAAAGCAGTGTCCAATCGGCTCAAAATGCCATTTTCCAGCAACGCTTCCCATTCTTCGCGGTAATAAAAATCGCAACTTTCGTGCTGTTCGCCAAAAATCAGCCAGTTTTTTCCGCTGGCTCGTCTCGCCTTCCGTTCCTGTAAAAACGCTCGAAACGGGGCAATCCCCGTACCAGGCCCGACCATGATGACGGGCGCTGTATCGTCTGACGGCAAGCGAAATTGGCGGTTCTTTTTAACCGAAACCGAAATTTCTCCGCTACCGGCACCGTCCAGCGCCTGGTCTGCCAAAAATCCGGAAGCCACGCCATGACGCTTCCGGCCATCATATTCATAACGCACCACAGACACTGTCAGATGTACCTGATGCGGGAATTGCCGTGCACTCGACGCGATGGAATACAGTCGTGTCTGCAAAGGTTTAGCAACTGAAAGCCATTCTGTGGCCGTTACCTTGACAGGAAATTCACGCACAACGTCTGCCACCTGCTTTCCCCATGCCCATCGGGTGAAATCATGCTCACCATCTGCGCGTAAATAAGCACTCAATTGTGGATGCCGGTTTTTTGTTGCCAGCCACGCAACAAAGTCCCGCGTCACACGCGTCACATCGTAATGACGCTGCAAAGCAATCTCCAACGGCAACTCCCCAACCGGTGTCATGATCATTTGCCCTGCCTGCCAACCAAACACATCCAACACTTCTTGTACCTGTGCCAAGTCATTCTGTGGCAACACACTCAACGCGTCTCCGGGTTCGTAGGTCACTCCGGGCGGCAAATCCAGCACAAACTGACGTACTTCCTTGTTGCTGCCGGTACCACTGAGCAAACGATTTTCCATCAGGCGTGCGTTGATTCTTTGCTCCCGAGGCAATGTCGGTGCTATCGTCGAACCATCCTGAACTTCATCGGCATCGCCGACAACAACCAGCGCGGGACTGACTGTCCGGCTGGTTATTGATTCCAGCGACCGCATCGCGGCAGTCAGCCAAGCACTGGCCTGTTGCTGGTATTCCGGTTCACATTCCCCGCGCGCCAAGAAACATTGCGCGCCCAACCCGGCAAGTTTCGCATCCAATTTGCGTCCAAAACCACAAAACTGATCGTAACTGGAGTCACCAAACGCCAACACAGAATAGTGCACACCGGTCAATGACGAACCTGTCAGCGATTGCAATGCCTGCCAAAAAACCTGTGCGTTGTCCGGCGCATCACCATCACCAAACGTGCTGGTGAGTAGCAACAGATGCGACATGTTTGCCAGCTCATTCATCTGCACATCGTTCATGGCACGCAGACTGACTTCGTATCCCGCAGTAGACAAACGCTCGGCGCACCAACTGGCGAAATCTTCTACATTGCCGGTTTGCGATGCCCACAACACGCTGATTTTAAGGGAAGATAAATCTTTCCGTGTTGTGGCAGACATCCCTTTGTCTGTCAATCCTGCCGCTGGCTGCGGTTGTCTGTATTGCGAACGGGAAAACAGACCAGCCAACATCCCATTGATTAGAAAACGTTTCGATTCATCGAACGGGACATCTGCCGGCAACATCGGCACGCCACCCATCCTGTTGGCTTCGTCGGTCCGCAAAGCGGACAAAAACCCTTGCATGTACGATTTTTCGTACATATTCAATTCCATGGAAGTGGTTAAGTCCAGGCCAGCAAGCCTGGCCAATGCATCAATGTGATTCATGTCGAATTCCTTGCAAGCAGTAGTCGACGTGTCCACCTTGACACCCACAAGAACGCCGTTGTTCTTGTCTATCGTCACCGATAAATTCGCGTCTGGTTCGACGCGCGCGAGAGCAACAGCACAAAACTTGAACGCAGGCTGCTGCGAAATTGGATCGATGGCATCGCTGGTTACCGCATTGATTGCCAATGCCTCGCCAAACACATCATTCCAGTGAAAAGGAACAAAACACTGTCCGGGGCTAACCCGTTCGGTCACCAACGCTGGCAACACAGCTTGCCCGCGCCGGGAACGTACGCAGACACTGTCTTTATCAACAACGCCCAATATTTTTGCATCATGGGGATGAAGCTCCACAAACGACCCGGAATTGAGCTTATTTAACGTGGCCACTTTGCCGGTCTTGGTCATCGTATGCCACTGATGTTGCAAACGTCCGGTATTCAGCACCCAAGGAAACGCTTCGTCCGGCAACTCATCTGGCGGCAAATAAGGCCGCGCATAAAACACGGCTTTACCCGATCCGGTGGCGAATCTGAAACGCGGTTGCACGCCATCCTCGTCGGTTAGCAAAGGCTGATAAACGCCATCATTCAGATAACGAATGGGTTCCCGGTTATCGCCGCCACTGTCGCGACACGGCCATTGCACTGAATGCTCACGCAACCGAGCATAACTGATACCGCGAATATCGTAACCCGTGCGCGGATTGGCGAATTGCCGGATTTCATCAAACACCTCTGCTGCGCTGGTGTAAGAAAAATCCGCCGCAAAACCCATTTCACATGCCACACTGGCAATGATTTGCC
>JAJYGL010000101.1 GCA_021790625.1 Pseudomonadota bacterium
AACCGCTGATTTATTCCTCCATGAGCCGCGTTGCAGGTCAAATCGGGAAGATCGCGACGCGTTCGCGGCTCGTTCGAACAAGTCAGCTCAGCCGTTCAGCCCGCGTCCGGCCCAAACAGGTCATTCAAGCTGTCGGCATCAAGAACTTGATCCAGCCATACGTCCAGTTGTTCTTTCGACGCAGCGGTAATCTTTATCAACACATCCGGTGCGATTGTTCCAAAGCGCCGGGTAATGAGTTTTTGCAAGGCCAAAGCCTCGCCTTGCTGCACGCCCATTTGCATGCCTTGCTGCATGCCTTGCTGCATGCCTTGCTGCATGCCTTGCTGCATTCCCTGCTGCATTCCCTGCTGCATGCCTTGTTGTATGCCCTTTTGCATGCCTTCAGCTTCGTATTGATGCGCCCATTCTTCCAGTCGATCGGCCAGCATGACATTTATCCCCTGTAAGTCGTCCACCTGTGGCAACAGTATATGATACTTGGATTTGCGCATCAATGTGGCGCGTATCCATCTCGCCATCATCTTGCCCAGATCGGGTCGATCCGCCAGCCAGTTTTCCAGCAGGCGCAGCAATTCCCGCAGGCTTTCCGGGCTGGCAGGATGTTCCAGCCGGAATACTGCTGCAACCATGTTTTTGAGCGAGGCGAGTTCGCTGTCTGTGTAGGCATTCTCGTCTACCAGCAGGTATTTCATCCTCGGCTTGAATTGCTCCACCAGTCCGGGCACCGGCGGAATCAGTTCGAATACGTCGGTTGCCGCTGTCCAGCGCCGGTTGCCGTTGTACAGCACGATCGGCAATACCGGCGGCAGGCGGCCGTCGGCCAGCACCGCCCCCTGTTTGATGACGTCTTGATACAACAATCCGGTGTATACCATCATCCAGGGAAGCACTGATTAATTCCCACATGGTCGCGACGGTGGCCTGGCGGGATGAAATGCAAGGCGTGGCTCGCAGTCAAGGGTTATTCTCCTTGACAAGAGACACAACGCGGCAGTTCGCCCGCCAAGCCCCGTCCCATGCGGGTTGCGGCCAAATCGGGTGCTCGCTTCCTTGTGCGGCTTGGCATCGTAGTCCCGGCTACGACCTGCGCCGTACGCGTCGCGATCTTCCCGATTTGACCCGCAACGCGGCTCATGGAGGAATTAATCAGTGCTTCCTTAACGCCATGTACTGATCGACCGTACTCTGGAACTCGATCAGCAGGTACAGATACACCCACTCCGCACCTACCTTGACCCGCCAGACAATGTCGTCCGCCCTATTGCGGAAGTCTTCCGTGATGTAGCTGCCATCCACCCGTTCCAGCGTGCTGTAATCCAGACTATGCAACCATTCGTCCGGCACAAAACCCAAAATCAGATCGCGCACCATCTCGGGCGCTGAGAACAGATACCGGTAACCGCTGTCGTGTTCGTGGCTCATGCGTGCATTTTAGCAAAGACAAATCCAAATGCAAACAATAGAACAACCGGAGCGAAAAACGTTGATTCCCTGACCCGGATTTCCTGCCACCCCGGATTTCCGGATTGAGATTAACCGGCAGGATGCATCAATGCGAGACCAGACCCCGTTTCTGCTGCACCCCATGGTGGCCGCTGCAGGGGATGCACTACGCCGACATTTCGCCATGCAAAATTGCACTTCATTCTAGAATTCAGGCTTTTGGTGGCAACTTTCAACCTCAATTTCATGACTGTTGCAACTCTTTATAAGCAAAAGACAACATTATTGCCGTTAATGCTGTTATTGCCGCCCCAACAGCAGCGTTGATTAGTCTCAGGCCTATGGCTAGAGGAGTCAAGGCAAACAATGAAAAAAATAGTGGAATAGCCAAAAGAAAGTTGGCGAGGGCCATTGGAAAGACAACGATAAAACCGAGGGCTAAGAATCGCAACCAGTTCCTTTTAGTTAGTTGCCAAGAAAGCGAAAGACTTCCCTCTTCGCCTATCGCTGCCGCTGGAAAAGCCAGTGCAAATCGCAGAGACAGCGCGAATAAAACAAGAAGCCAGGCGAAGATGACAAGAAACACAAAACCAACAACCTTTGACGGTGTTGGCTGCAGTCCAAGGACTACCCCTAAAATTAAGACAATCATAAGCACAGTGCCGACAAGAATCCCGTACAGTACAATCTTGATGAATGTGAGCAGGTAATGGCCCAAATCACGACCCCAGCGAAAAAATGCCATACCGTTTCGGAAATCATTTAACAGAATAGTTCGATGCATACCTACCTCGAATGCAAAAGAACCAATCAGGATCGGGATATTCCACCCAAAGATGATTAATTTAGCGACGGCAGGGGAAGGAGCATGGGAAATTACTGGCAAGAGTATCCAGAGGTTCAAAGCAGCATAGATAGCATAGAAGAACGCCAATACAAATACTGGCAGCGCAAATCGATAACGATTTTCCCAAGCATAACCGTAACAGAGTTTAGCAACGGTTAGAACTGGTAATAATCGGTTTTTGGCTGCTATCGCTTCTCCGTTCATGGGGGTTTCCTAAATTTTACATCCGGTCTCAAAAATGCACATTGGACCAGTTTTTTGGTCCATCTAGACTGAAAATCCATCCACTATCGAAAAAACAACAAGAACAAGCAACAACGATCCCATCCATGACGAGGGGGTTTTATCACAACCAATTCCCACAAAATCCAAACGAATCGGAACTATCTAAATTTTCGTGGGAACCTAAAAAACCTCACACATCAGGATTATATACGCCCAACGCGTTGGTTTCGATGAATATCCGGTTACGCCCGCGATTCGACCTGATCGCCCATGCATGACGAATATCCCGTCGGCGCCGATGGCATCTTCTATTTTGACTTGTGCGGAAGTCTTCCATGATGTAACTGCCGTCTACCCGTTCCAGCGTGCTGTAATCCAGACTGTGCAACCATTCGTCCGGCACAAAACCCAAAATCAGGTCGCGCACCATCTCGGGCGCTGAGAACAGATACCGGTAACCACTGTCGTGTTCGTGGCTCATGCGTGCATTTTAGCAGAGCTTAATTCAAATGCAAACAATAGAAAAATAAGAATTATCCCCATTTTTCACTGCCGGTTTTTATCAGCGTCTACCACGCATGAACAACAGAATTACCTGCGCGGCCACCCCGAGAGCCATCGCAGCCAATATGTCGGCGACATCCTTTCCTGCCATGACCACCCGACCATACGATGGTGATTATGATGCAGGCAACATCACCACCCTGTCCACCGGTGGAGGCTCCGTCAATGCACGAAGAACAAGGTCGGGAGTAATGCGTTTCATACAGGTATGGTGATCGCAGGCCTGTTTGCAATAACAGTTTTTGCAGGGTAAATCTGCCTGCAAGGCGATTACGTTATTGCCTTGTGGTCGCACGCGGTACGCATCGGTCGGACCACATACCACAACCATCGGCACAGGAGCAGATGCGGCAAGATGTGCCGTCCCAGTATCGTTGCCGACCTGATAACACGCGCCTTCTGCCAACGGCACGATATCCAGCACTTCGGTTTGTCCACACAGGTTCACCACACCCGTCCCGGCCATTTCAGCGATACGCCGGCAATCTTCCATTTCATCCTGACTGCCTATCAGTACAACTTTATCCACCCGCTGCCGGTCAATCAATAGTCGCGCCAGCACCGCGTAATTTACCTCGCCCCAGCGTTTCAGGTACCCTGCTGCCTGGCACCCCGGATAAAACAACGCATACCGTCCTGCCTGCAAATCTTGTTGTCTGCACAGTTGCGCCACGCGTTCGCGCCTTGCGGCATCGATATGCAATACCGGACGCGGAGTCCGTGTCGGTATGCCCGCTGCACGCAACGCCATGCGCATCCGCTCGACCGGGTTCATCTGCATGGCATGCAGCGGCGGGCCACTGAAATGGTATACCCGCGCTGGCGCATTACCAATCAGATACCGTGTTGCATTGCCCGTCAGTTTCAGCAATCGCAGCATCATGCGCGAGCGATCATTGGATTGCAGATCAACAATCAAATCATAATGATTGTGTCGAACGAGCGATATCCATTGCCACAATTTTGACCAGCGATGCTGGCGTGCGCGCACATCGAGCGAAATGATGGTCGAAAATCTCGGGTCATTCAGAAACAGCTTATCCCACGGCGGCAAGGTATGCAGATCGATACGGGCATGGGGAAACGCCTGATGAATATCTTCCATGACACAACTTGCCATCGCAATGTCACCCAGAGCGCTCCACTTGATAATCAGGATACGCCGAATGCTGGCATCATGCAGCAGATCCGGCATAAGTCAGGCTGCCAATGCGCGAGAAAAGCTGTCCAGCACGAGTTGCAATTCTTGCCTCTTCAGCTTGAGCGCTGCCTGATTCACCACCAGATGCGAACTGATATCCATGACATCCGCCACCGATACCAGACCATTCGCCTTGAGCGTACTGCCACTGCTGACCAAATCAACAATCACATCGGACAATTTGACCAAAGGTGCCAATTCCATTGAGCCATACAATTTTATCAAGTCGATATGCATACTGCGTTCAGCGAAAAAATCGCGTGCAATCGTCGGATATTTTGTGGCTACGCGCAACCGCTGACCCAACCGGACCGCACGCGCATAATCAAATGCCGGATGCGCGGCCACCATCATCTTGCAGCGGGCTATTTTCAAATCCATCGGTTGATACAAACCTTCCCCACCATGCTCAATCAACACATCACGTCCGGCCACACCCAAGTCTGCTGCCCCATGCTGCACATACACAGGCACATCTGTCGCGCGCAAAATCAGCAAACGAACATCCGGATGATTGGTATGAATAATCAGTTTACGGGATTTTTCCGGGTCTTCGCCCGCCACAATGCCCGCTTCCTGCAACAAAGGAACGGTTTCCTGAAAAATACGCCCTTTAGACAATGCAATGGTAATCATGTTGTTCCTTTTCAATGCACGCGTGATGCATGCGTTCAGTGCACGCGCCGAACCCTGGCCCCGAGCTGATTGAATTTTTCTTCGATACATTCATATCCACGATCGATATGGTAGATACGTTCAATCACAGTTTCGCCCTCGGCCACCAAAGCCGCCAACACCAATGATGCCGACGCCCGCAAATCGGTTGCCATCACAGTGGCGCCCTGCAATCGTTCTACCCCGCGCACCAGCGCCGTATTGCCCTCGATTTCGATATTGGCACCCAGGCGCTGCATTTCCTGCACATGCATGAACCGGTTTTCGAAAATGGTTTCCGTGATTCGCCCCACACCACTGGCAATGCAATTCATCGCCATGAATTGCGCCTGCATATCGGTCGGGAAAGCCGGATAGGGTGCGGTACGCAAATTGATTGCCTGAGGACGCATATCCATACGCAAGGCAATCCGGTCGCCAGCGCAATGTATTTGGGCACCAGCTTCGCGCAATTTATCCAGCACCACATCCAGCGTATCCGTACTGCTGTGCGTCAACACGATGTCACCCTGCGTCATGGCCGCTGCCACCAGATACGTACCGGTTTCTATCCGGTCAGGCAGAATGGTATGCTGCGCACCATGCAGGCGTTCCACACCTTCGATAACGATAGTGTCCGTCCCCGCCCCCTGAATACGTGCCCCCATGCTGACCAGACAACGCGCCAGATCGACCACTTCCGGTTCCCGTGCCGCATTTTCCAGCACAGTCACCCCTTGCGCCAATGTTGCTGCCATCATCAGGTTTTCCGTGCCAGTCACCGTCACATTTTCCATCACGATGCGCGCGCCCTGCAAGCGGCTGGCACGTGCCAGAATGTAGCCATGTTCAATCTGGATGTCTGCGCCCATTGCCTGCAAGCCTTTGATGTGCAAATCGACTGGCCGCGAACCAATTGCGCAACCACCTGGCAACGACACCCTGGCTTCGCCGTATCGCGTCAAAATCGGGCCCAATACCAGAATCGACGCCCGCATGGTCTTGACCAAATGATATGGCGCTTCGAGTTGGGCCAACTGTGCCGAGCAAAGGTCGATTCCACCCCGTTCATCGAGACTGATCTGGCAACCGATATGTCCCAGCAAGGTTAATGTCGTACTGATATCACGCAGTTTTGGCAGGTTATCCAGATGCAGGGTGTCGGCACTCAAAAGTGACGCACACAAAATCGGCAATGCTGCATTTTTTGCACCTGAGATACGAATTTCGCCACGCAGGGATTGCCCGCCCTGAATTGCCAGTTTATCCATCAGTTCTGCATTTCCTGCCACTGTTGAGGCGTAAAAGTCTTAATGGACAAGGCGTGAATTTCCTCTTTCAGACGCTCTTTCAAGCTGTCGAGCACCAGTTGATGACGCGCCAAACGGCTTTTTCCTTCAAATGCCGCGCTCACTACCACCGCCTCAAAATGCTGCCCATCGCCACTGACCTGCAAGGATTGACAAGGCAGTGCAGCCAGAATGGCGCTCTGAATGATTTCAGTCAACGGTTCTTCCATACACATCTCTCCCCATTCAATAACGCAATTTGTAACCACGTTGCAATAATATCAAGCAAATGGCCGACAATACCAGAAAACATCCGACCACCACGGGGAAACCAACCGATAATGATACATCGCTCTGGCCAAAAAACCCATAGCGAAAACCGTCGATCATATAAAAAATCGGGTTGAACCGGGAGATGTTCAACCAAA
>JAJYGL010000151.1 GCA_021790625.1 Pseudomonadota bacterium
GATTGGCGCATTTCCTCGATACGAACCAAGTAACGGTCATAGCAATCACCGCTGCTACCGATTGGAATATCAAATTCCAATTTGTCGTACACTTCATACGGCTGTTTCTTGCGCAGATCCCAAGCCACGCCGGAACCACGCAACATGGGACCAGTGAAACCCAACGCCATTGCGCGCTCAGGGCTCACCACACCGATCCCCACCGTGCGCTGTTTCCAGATACGGTTATCTGTCAACAGGGTTTCGTAATCATCAACATAACCGACGAAGCGACGGGTAAAATCCTCAATAAAGTCAAGCAACGAACCTTGCCGGTTGGCGTTCATTTCCCGTACGACCGCAGGGCCGTGTATTTTTGAAGGCGCATATTTGGGCATGCTGTCCGGCAAATCCCGATACACACCGCCCGGGCGATAGTAAGCTGCATGCAACCGCGCACCGGACACCGCCTCATAACAATCCATCAAATCTTCACGTTCACGGAATGCATACAGAAACACTGTCATCGCACCAATATCCAATGCGTGTGCGCCTAACCACAGCAAGTGATTCAGAATTCGGGTGATTTCATCGAACATCACACGAATGTATTGCGCACGCAAGGGAACCGGCAACTCCAGCAACTTTTCCACTGCCATGACGTAGGCATGCTCGTTACTCATCATGGACACATAATCCAGGCGATCCATATAGGGCAATGCCTGCAAAAACGTTCTGTTTTCTGCCAGCTTTTCGGTTCCACGGTGCAACAGACCAATATGGGGATCAGCCCGTTCAATCACCTCGCCATCGAGTTCCAACACCAGACGCAACACGCCGTGTGCAGCAGGGTGCTGAGGACCAAAATTCATGGTGTAATTGCGAATTTCAGGCACGATTCACACCTCTCCGTAATGGGGTTCACGCACGATACGCGGCGTTATTTCACGTGGCGGGATGCTGACCGGTTGATAAACAACCCGTCGCGTTGCTTCGTCATAGCGCATTTCCACATGACCGGAAATCGGAAAATCCTTGCGGAAAGGGTGTCCGACAAACCCGTAATCGGTCAAAATACGGCGCAAATCCGGGTGTCCGTCAAAAATTATCCCGAACAAATCAAAAGCTTCTCGCTCAAACCAATTGGCCGACGGCCAGATATCATTGACACTGGATACCAACAACATAGGGGTTTCTGGCACAAAAACGCGAACACGAATACGACGATTCTTCGAAATGGACAATAGATGGTACACCACCGCGAACCGACCGTTTTCCCAAGCGCCATCTCGATAGGCAGAATAATCCACGCCACACAAATCGATCAACTGCTCAAACTTCAACGCAGGATGGTCGCGTAGAATGCGCATCGCTTCAATCAAATCGGATACCCTGATTTCAACTGTTACCTCATCAAGCGCCTCGATTTTACGCACCACCCTGTTTCCCAGCGCGGTCAACAAGGAAGCAGCCAGACCTTCACCTGAATCTGTTGTCATTTGTCCATCCTCAAACATCAGCGTGCCGGTACACGGGCTATGGTATTGGTGCGCCGGATGCGGCTTTGCAGCTGAATGATGCCGTACAACAATGCCTCTGCCGTTGGTGGGCAGCCCGGCACATAAATATCCACTGGCACAATCCGGTCACAACCACGCACGACCGAATACGAGTAATGATAATATCCCCCGCCATTTGCACACGATCCCATGGAAATCACCCAGCGCGGCTCAGCCATCTGGTCGTACACCTTACGCAACGCGGGCGCCATCTTGTTGCACAGGGTTCCTGCCACAATCATCACGTCTGACTGGCGTGGACTGGGACGAAACACAACGCCAAAACGGTCCAGATCGTAGCGCGATGCACCGGCCTGCATCATTTCCACCGCACAACATGCCAAACCAAACGTCATCGGCCACAACGAACCAGTGCGCATCCAATTAATCAGTTTATCTGCAGTGGTCGTCACAAACCCTTGTTCCAAAACGCCTTCTATTCCCATTCCAGCGCTCCTTTTTTCCACTCGTACACAAAGCCGACCACCAGGATACCCAAAAACAACAACATAGCCAGATACCCAAACAACCCGATCTCCTGCAACACAATGGCCCACGGGAACAAAAACGCAATTTCCAAATCAAACAGAATGAAAAGGATCGCCACAAGGTAGTAACGCACGTCAAACTTCATCCGCGCATCCTCGAATGCATTAAACCCGCATTCGTAGGGAGACAGTTTGTCACTGTCCGGATGATTCGGCGCCAACAGCCAACCCGCCAACATCGGCACCACACCAATCAGCAATCCCACGATTACAAATACCAGTACCGGAAAATAGTTATCCAGCATGCCATCCCCTTTATCTGGAAATCATTCCTGACAAAAATACCGCATTATCCCATGCACACACTCGGCCAGCGGCTGACTGTGCCACTTACATCAAAATATTGCTAACTAAATCCATATTGCGTAAAAGTTCTCGGGCTACCCATCACGATGGCAACAAACAATTCTTTTTCCATCTTTCGTGCACACGAGCAACTCTCCAAAACTGAAGTGCCCATAACATATCTTTGTTTTGGTGCCGACGGCGAGACTCGAACTCGCACAGCTTACGCCACTACCCCCTCAAGATAGCGTGTCTACCAATTTCACCACGTCGGCGTATTGACAGGGTTGACGGATGATCAACCCCCTGCAACGCTTACACCATCACCACGCACCTCACGCACGCGCAGCAATCGTGCCCTGATTACTCAGGAATATTCCCGGCTTTTGACCGGTCGCCGCCTGAAAACGCTTTATTACCTGCCGCGCCAGTTCCCGTCAGCACTGGCACTTTTACTGCTGGTATGACCTGCTGGACGGGATGCGCCTGCATCACACCGGCAGACGTACCCTGCTTCCCGGAAAACCAGGTCAACACCAAACTTGTCACAAAAAAAATCGCTGCCAAAACCGCTGTCGTATGGCTCAAGAAATTGGCTGACCCTGCCGCGCCAAACAGGCTTCCGGACGCACCGGTGCCAAACGACGCACCCATATCCGCACCCTTCCCTTGCTGCAACAGCACCAAAACCACCAATGACACCGCAACCATAAGATGCAGTATTAATACAAAAGTTTCCAAGATTTCAGTCCTTTATCCAACGCAGCTCAAGCGCATGCCGCCTGCCCGATCGCTAAAAATTCTTCCGCCACCAAAGATGCCCCGCCAACCAAAGCACCATCAATATCCGGCATGGCAAACAACTCGGCAGCATTCGACGCCTTGACGCTACCACCATATAATAGCTGCAATTTTGCCGCCAGATGCGCGTCATGTTCAGCCAAACGCTGACGAATATTGGCATGCACCGCCTGCGCCTGCTCGGGGCTCGCCGTTTTTCCCGTACCAATGGCCCACACAGGTTCGTAAGCCACCACCGCCCGTCCAAAACCCTGAGTACCTGCCAGTTCGAGCACAGCATCCAGTTGTCTTGCAATGACTTCTTCCGTCACACCTGATTCCCGCTCTACCAGCGTTTCGCCGACACACAGAACTGGTATCAGGCCTGCAGACAACGCGGCAGAAAATTTTGCTGCCGCCACAGAATCCGTCTCACCATAAATCGCCCGCCGCTCTGAGTGTCCAATCAACACATACTGACAGCCGAAATCCAGCAGCATACTGGCAGACACCTCACCCGTATACGCACCCGACAAGTGCTTGCTCACGTTTTGTGCGCCCCATCCAATCGCAGAACCCCGCAACAAATTCTGCGTCTGCGCAAGGTAAGGCGTCGGCACACAAACAGCAAGCCCAGCCGCACGTCCCTCACCCCAACCAGCAAGTAACCGGGCAAGCAGCACCTCATTGGTTTGCAGATTGCCATGCATTTTCCAGTTACCCATGACCAGTTTGGTGCGCATACCGCTTCCTGATGATTCCTTGTTTTCCAAAATCACACTTTCCAACTTGCTCAACTTCAAATTTATTGCGCTATCCGGACAATTTCTGGTCACGTTTTGGTCACACATCGAACCAAACACACCAACCAAGCACACCCCGCCTCACGCCCTGCCCGCCCAACATGAAAAACCTCAATACAACAACCACCAATCAATCTTGCAACACGACAAAAACACGCCTGTCATAAACCTTGCATCTTACACACACCGACAGGGTCTGGTCAACCAGAAACCACCTCTTTACACGCAGCCAAAAATCAACACGATGCAGAAGATATCGCCTAAAATTCACATTTTTCAGGAAGTTACCCACAATTTACCCGAAATTTCCGCGAATTCTTATGAATAAACACACAATATTTTGTTTCCCGGGCAAGCGCCATGAAGAAACATGGCCGCTGAATACCACTTCCAATCCCAGCTAAAAACGGGGATTACCAGACAGTTCGCTGTCGTATCGGATAACGAAATTTAATCCCTTGAATTCGACGGATCAAACCCGATTGGCTATCCAACAGGTAGCCAATTTTGCGTAAATCGTAGCGCAAGTGTAAGGTGAGTGCCGCAAACAATGAAAATGACAGATATTGGTGACCTGACATAGCAAAAATGTTATATGATCGTAGGCGATTGGAGGCATTGCCATGAAGCCATTGAAAACAATCAAAGTTGAGCTATCGGCCGATACCGAAACAGCAAAAGCATATCACGCAATGACGGAAGAATACTCAGTAGCGCATGAACTGATTGCGGCTCGTACTCGCGCCGGTTTGTCGCAAAACGAAGTGGCGCAACGCATGGGCACCACGCAAAGCGCCATCGCGCGAATGGAAAGCGGCAAGCGCCCACCGTCCATGCGTACGATGCAACGTTTCGCGCAAGCAGTGGGTGGGCATATGGTCTTGAGAATTGAACAAGCGGGTTGAGACCCCGCTGAGAAGCCCAGCAAGATGGCTTGATTGACGAACTGGGAAAGTAGTTACGGCAGCAGATTGTGACCCGGATGTTGTTTGTTTGTGAGTGGGAGGTGTCGTGAAGAATCGCATCATCAACGTTAAAGGTGCTGAAGTCACCATTGCCACCCGGCATGAGCAAGACTATATTTCGTTGACCGATATGGTAAAGAACTTCGACGGCGGCAACGCCTTGATCGAGCAATGGCTCAAGAACAAAGATACCGTTCTGTTCCTGGGTGTATGGGAACAACTCAATAATCCGGATTTTAATTCCCCCGAATTCGAGGGAATTAAAAATGAGGCGGGAAGGAATAGCTTCTTTCTTTCCGCCAAAAAATGGATAGCGGCCACCGGCGCCATCGGTCTACATGCCAAAGCGGGGCGGTACGGCGGAACCTATGCTCACAAGGACATTGCCTTCGAATTCGGCTCCTGGCTTAGCCCGGAGTTCAAGCTCTATCTCATCAAGGAATTCCAGCGCCTCAAGGATGAAGAATCACGCGCTACTTCTTTGGAATGGAGCTTTCAGCGTATCTTGTCAAAAGTCAATTACAAGATTCACACCGATGCCATCAAAGAGCGCCTGATCCCTCCGCTTCTTACACCTGCGCAGATTGCCATTATTTACGCCAGCGAAGCCGATTTACTCAACGTTGCTTTGTTCGGTATTACGGCAGCGCAGTGGCGGCAGGCCAAAGCAGGGCAGAGCGGTAATATCCGCGATACAGCCACCTTGGAACAACTGGTCGTGCTGACCAACCTTGAAAGCATCAATGCGGTTCTGATCCATCAAGGGCTGCCCGCTTCTGAGCGGTTGGTACAGTTAAACGCTATTGCTATTACCCAGATGCGTTCGCTAGTGGGCATGGATTCACTACAGCAGTTGGGCAACTCAAGTGCGCAGAAAAGGATTGAAAAATGACCGAACCCACGATTGTTTGCCCCAGCTGCCACACAGAAATCAAGCTGACCGAATCTTTGGCAGCACCTTTGATCGAAGCCACACGCAAGCAGTTTGAACAGCAATTGGCCCAGAAAGACAGCGATATTGCCCAGCGCGAGCAAAGCATGCGCGAAAAGGAAAGGCAGCTTCTTGAAGCCAAGAGCAAACTTGACGAGCAGGTAGCGGATCAAGTTGCTGAGCAACTAAAACTTGATCGCGCCAGAATCACGGCAGAAGAAGCTAAGAAAGCAAAGCTTGCGGCAGCAAATGACCTCGAACAAAAAACACAAGAACTTGCCGACCTGAATGAAGTGCTGGAACAACGCAACCAAAAACTGGCTGAAGCGCAGCAGGCTCAAGCCGAACTGATTAAAAAGCAGCGCGAACTGGATGATGCCAAACGGGAACTGGAACTGACCATTGAAAAGCGTGTGCAGGATGGTTTGACAGAAGTTCGTTCGCTGGCCAAAAAAGAAGCCGAAGAATCGCTCAAGCTCAAGGTGGCGGAAAAAGATCAAACCATCGCCTCCATGCAGCAGAAAATTGAAGAACTCAAGCAGCGTGCCGAGCAAGGTTCGCAACAGTTACAAGGCGAAGTGCAGGAACTGGAGCTTGAAAACCTGTTGCGCGCAAAATTTCCGTTTGACTCTATCGACCCGGTACCCAAGGGTGAATTTGGCGGCGATGTGTTGCACCGTGTGGT
>JAJYGL010000054.1 GCA_021790625.1 Pseudomonadota bacterium
GACAAGCGCGCTTTGTTGACCCGTGCGCTGGATTTGCCCTCGGTGAGCGACGGGGTGATACAGGGCGAAGGATTGCGTCTGGTTGCAAGAGGGAAAGATTTTAGTGAAATCAAATCGTTTTCAGATGGTTTAAATGCAAAGTATGAACAAATTCCCCCTCGATTCGAGGATGCGTTCATCGATCTGCTGGGCAGGATATCGGGCGGACATTCGGTGTTGGCGGACCGGTTTGGCAAGGTGGCCGATTTCGAAGGGAGCACGGTATCCTGTGAAGACTTGACGTGCCGGTTTGGCGAATTTGTTGCCGCTGATGATGTGTCATTCCAGATTCGGCAGGGAGAAATTTTTGGCCTGTTGGGGCCGAATGGTGCGGGAAAATCGACCACATTCCGCATGCTGTGCGGTTTGCTCAAGCCAACCTCCGGCGAGGCAAGGGTCATGAATATCGATTTGCGCCATGCCAGCGGTGCCGCCAAACGGCAACTCGGTTACATGGCGCAGAAGTTTTCATTGTATGGGTTGTTGTCGGTGCAACAGAATCTGGCGTTTTTTGCCGGAGCTTACGGGCTGGATGGCGCAGAAGCACGCGCTCGTATGGAAGAAATGGTGGAGATTTTTGAATTGCGGCCGTTTTTGTCCGCAGAGCCAGAACGGTTGCCTTTGGGAACCCGCCAGCGCCTGGCGCTCGCCTGTTCGCTGATGCACCGTCCGCCGGTCCTGTTTCTGGACGAACCCACGTCGGGCGTTGACCCGCTTACCCGGCGAGAATTCTGGACCCACATCAATGGCTTGGCGCGGCAGGGTGTTACCGTGCTGGTGACCACCCATTTCATGGAAGAAGCCGAATATTGCGATCGCGTGGCGCTCATCCTGCAGGGCAAGGTGATTGCGCTCGACCAGCCGGATGTGCTCAAACAGCAGGCGGTCAGTGCCGAACAGCCCGACCCGACGATGGAAGAAGCGTTTATCTATCTGATTGGTACGGCACGGGAAAAAATAGGGGTTGCGGTATGACGAACGGCGGCGATTTTTCCGGCGTTCGTTTGCTGGCGTTGATGCGCAAGGAGTTTTTGCAAATCCTGCGCGACCCATCCACGCTGTTGATTGCGGTGGTGTTGCCGATTATCATCCTGTTTCTGTTTGCCTATGCGGTATCGCTTGATCTGGAGCACGTCAAAATTGGTGTGGCGCTGGAAACGAACGATGCGCAGGCACAATCTCTGGCTGCCAGCTTTTCTGGCACGCGCTATTTTACGGTTACGCCAGCCCGTACCCGTCGGGCGCTTGAACCGTTGCTGGAAGCGGGTGAGTTGCGCGGCATTGTGGTGATTCCTGCCGATTTTGCACAACGCATTGTCCGCCCAGAGCAGGGGTTGATTCAGATTTTGACCGATGGTTCGCAGCCAAACACAGCCAATTTTGTCGCTGCGTATGCGCAAAATGTTTTGTTGCAATGGCTGTCTGACCGGCAAACGATCAATGGCGTGGTGCTGGTGCCTCGATTCTGGTTCAACCCGGACGTGGAAAGCCGCCGGTTTTTGGTACCGGGAGCATTGGCGGTGGTGATGACCATCATCGGCACGTTGTTGACGGCGCTGGTGGTGGCGCGCGAGTGGGAACGCGGCACCATGGAGGCGTTGATGTCCACACCGGTTTCGGTGTTGGAAATTCTGTTGGGTAAACTGGTGCCGTATTTTTTGTTGGGACTGGTGGCCATGTCGATTGCCAGCCTGCTGGCGGTGTTTTTGTTTCAGGTGCCGTTGCGCGGGTCATGGTGGGCGTTGTTGCTCGCCACTTGCCTGTTTCTGATTCCGGCGCTGGGGCAAGGTTTACTGATTTCGGTATTGAGCAAAAATCAGTTCATCGCGTCGCAATTCGCGCTTATTTCCGGTTATCTGCCCGCATTCATGTTGTCCGGGTTTCTGTTTGAGATTGATTCCATGCCGTGGCCGGTGCGCTGGCTGACCCACATCGTGCCAGCGCGCTATTTTGTGTCAACGTTGCAAACGGTATTTTTGGTGGGTAACGTTTGGGCGCTGTTCATCCCTGATATGTTGTCCATGCTGGGCATTGGTATGGTTTTTTTCCTGCTGGCGCGGCGCAAGCTGCATAAATCTCTGGAGGCTTGAATGTTTCGCTGGCTTTCTCCCGCCATCCGGGCCTTGATTGTCAAAGAATTGTTGAGCATTCTGCGCGATCCGAAGAGCCGCATGTTGCTGATTGGACCGCCGATTGCTCAGCTGTTGATATTTTCGTTTGCAGCGACGCTGGATTTGAATCATGCCGATATCGCGATATACAATCGTGACAGTGGCGCATGGTCACGCGACTGGATCGAACGGGTAAGCGCTGCCAGCTTTGTGCATCAATTGTATCCGGTACACTCCGAGGCAGCCATGCGTGATCTGATTGCGCGTAAAAAAGTCATGGCCGGGCTGGAGATTGCTGAAACCGCCTCGCGCGACGTGGCAGCAGGGAGAACGGCCAGCGTGCAAGTGATTCTGGATGGGCGCAGCGCAAACGCCAACCAGATTTTGCTGGCGTATCTTAGCAACATCAATGCCAATCTTAACGCCCAGCTTTATGCGGGCACGGTTTCCATTGACGATCTGGCGCCAGTGCGGAACTGGTTTAATCCGAATCTGATTTATCAATGGTTTGTGGTGCCCGGCATTGGCGGTATTCTGGTGACCTTCATCACGTTGTTGCTGACCGCACTGTCGATTGCGCGCGAACGCGAACTGGGGACGTTTGATCAATTGCTGGTGTCGCCCTGCACGCCAGGCGAAATTATCGTTGCCAAGATGGTGCCAGCGCTACTGGTTGGTATGGTGCTGGGTATTGTGATGAGCGTGATTGCCATGCTGTTGTTTCGGGTGCCCTTCACCGGCTCGTTTGGCTGGTTGGTATTCAGCATGTTTTTATATGTCTTGTCGGTTAATGGCATTGGTTTGATGCTGTCTGCGGTGTGTAATACACAGCAACAGGCAATTTTGGGCACGTTTACGCTGGTGGTACCAAGTGTGCTGATGTCCGGTTTTGCCACACCGGTCGAAAATATGCCGGCATTTTTGCAATGGCTGTCACAGGGTATTCCACTGAAATATTATCTGCTTATTTTGCAAGGCAGTTTTTTGAAGGATTTGCCCTGGTATGTTATTTGGGCAAATGACTGGCCTTTGATGATTATTGCGACGGTGACATTGACCGCTGCCGTATGGTTTGTACGCGGGCGTTTGCAATGAGATTTTGCAGGCAATGGTTGCATCGAGATTTGTTGCGCCGAGGTTTGTTGCGCCGGGGTTCGCTGCACTGGGGTTTGTTGCGTTAATATTTTTTGCGCGTTGTTAAGGAAGCACCGATGTGTTCCTCCAGATCGTTGTCGTGATCATATGGAAATAATCGGTGGTTTTCTAAAGGTGGGAAAATGAAAAAAATCGCGATGATGGTGTTATATGGATACCTGCTCGCAGGGGCGACCGCTTGCACTGTGGGGCCGAATTATCATAAACCGGATATGCCCGTAGGGAAGGGCTGGAGCGAAAAACAGGCGGCAGGGCAGATCGGTCAGCACGAATGGTGGCGCGGTCTGCACGATGCCACGCTAGACAGGCTGGTCAATGGTGCGCTGGCAGGAAATCCTGATTGGCAGGCGGCGCGCGGTCGTATTCGGCAGGCACGTGCACAGCGCGATGCCGTGCAGTCAGCGTTGGCACCACAGTTGGGGGCAATGGGATATGTGAATGCGCTGCGTCAGACGGAAAACGGCATCATGCCGCTTAAACAGTTCCCCATCATTCCGCGTGACGCCAACATTTATGACGCTGAATTTGACGCCAGTTGGGAAATCGATCTGTTTGGCGGCTTGCGCCGTCGCGTAGAAGCCGCGCGCGCGCAACAGGCAGCCAGTGTCGCCAGCGCACAAGATCTGCGGGAAAGCCTGATTGCTGAAGTGGTGCGTGATTATTTGACGCTACGCGGACAACAGCACGAACTCAGAGCATTGCAGAATCAATTATCCGTGGTGGACGCTCAATGCGAGCTGCTGCGTCAACGTGTTGCCTCTGGGGATGTTGCCGCCTATCTGCTTGACGCGGCTTTGCAACAGCGTGAACAAATGGCAGCCAGCTTGCCCGGTATGCAGGCCGGGCTGCGTGCACAGGCGATGGCTTTGGCCGTTCTGGAAGGTGAATTACCGGAAAGTGAGCTTGGTTTGTTGAATAGCTCGGCTGGCTGGCCGGTGTTGATGCCCTTTCCGGTGGGCGAGCGCGCAGACGTCTTGCGTCGTCGGCCGGATGTTCGGGTGGCAGAGCGTCAACTGGCCGCTGCAACGGCTGACATTGGCGTGGCTACCGATGAATGGTTTCCCCATTTGATATTAAATGCCAGCGCCGGTTATCAGGCGTTGCAACCGGGCCAACTGTGGCAATCGAGCAGTCAGACAGGGTCAATCATGCCATTGATTTCATGGCAGATTCTTAATGGCGGGAAAGTCAGGGCAGATATTCATGCAGCCAAAGCGCAACAGGATATTGCCGCCAAAGCTTACGTCAAAACAGTACTCGCTGCTTTGGATGACGCAGAACAGGCGTTGTCAAATTATCATCAGATGCTGGATAGCGTCAGGCATCAGGAATTGGCATTTGCTGCTGCGCAACGTGCGGCTGACCGCGCCAATCAGCGCTTTCAGGCCGGGGATACCAACCGTCAGGACATGTTAAGCGCACAATTGGCGCTGGACGATGCACAATTATTGCTGGCGCAGGCCCGCACCGAGGCAGCCGTGGACATGGTAGCGCTACGCAAGGCATTGGGCGGCGCATAAGCGGAATTTTGATGCGAGGCGTGATGATAATAACAAAGTGTGATGATGACAATAATGTTTTTTTTGTTTTTTGATGCAAGGTTATAGCATCATGTTTTTTACGCTATGGTTTGGCTGTGCCCCGATTGCCATCCATTTGCTTCATAAAAAGTTAATTCTGCTGAAACATTGACGTCATAAACGCGGATTAGACTTCGTGCATCATTCGTTATCAATTTAGTAGATTGATATGAAAATGTTTGCACAGGAGGTGCGTGATGATACAACTTCAAGAAGTCAGCATGACATTTCCTGGCGGGATAACTGCTCTACACCCCCTTTCCATCATATTCGGACGCGGCGAATTTACCGTTTTACTGGGTTCTTCGGGTGCGGGAAAATCGACCTTATTGCGTTGCTTGAATTTTTTGAATCAACCATCGGGTGGCCGTATCACGATAGCCGGCATTGGTGAATTGCGTCACGGCAATGTATTGCGTCAGCACCGTTGCCGCGCCGGCATGGTTTTTCAACACCATCATCTGATTGCGCGACAGAGTGCGCTGCAGAACGTTCTGTTGGGGCGCCTTGGTTATCATTCGACATGGCGCAGCTTGTTTCCATTATCGCGCAGCGAGCGTTATATCGCACTTGAGGCGCTGGATCGCGTCGGACTTTTACACAAGGCCATGGAGCGTGTGGACAGTTTGAGTGGTGGTGAACAGCAGCGTGTCGGTATTGCCCGCGTGCTGGCGCAAAAACCCCAGATCATATTGGCAGACGAGCCCGTTGCAAGCCTGGATCCTGCGTCTGCTCACAATGTGTTGTCATTGTTGCGCGACATATGCAAAGAAGGAAATATTTCAGCGATCATAAGTTTGCATCAAGTTGATCTTGCACGACATTATTCTGACCGCATCGTCGGTATGCGAGCGGGAAAAGTGGTGCTGGATGGCAAGCCGGAACAGTTCTCCGAACGAGACCTTGCCGAATTGTATAGTCAAAGCATCCCCTCAGATACACAGAAATCCATTGAACCTGAAAAACAAGCAATTCTGTCTTTTAATCTGTAAGTTAACCTGCAACCATGGAGAATGGGAATGAAAAATTTTTTAACTTTGCTAGTTTTCCTCATGATCGGAGTGTTCGCAGTTCCATTTAGCCATGCTGCGGCAGATCCTGATCCAGCAACATTGAAAGTGGCGTTGCTGCCTGACGATAACGCGTCTGCCATCATCAAAACCAATGAGCCATTGAAGGCGTATCTGGAAAAACAGCTCGGCAAAAAGATCGAACTGATCGTCACGATTGATTATTCGTCGATGATCGAAGCAATGCGTCATGGTCGCATTGATCTGGCCTATTTTGGTCCATTGTCTTATGTTTTGGCCAAACAGAAGAGCGATATCGAGCCGTTTGCCGCACTAATAAGAGACGGCACCACGACCTATCGGGCTGTGGTAATCGGTAATGTGGCGGCCGGCGTGAAAAGCATCGCCGATATCGCCGGAAAAGATATGGCATACGGCGACGTTGCATCGACTTCAAGCCATTTGATTCCGAAATACATGCTGGCGGAAAAAAATCTTAAAGCGGGTGTCAATTACCGCGAGCATTTTGTCGGGTCGCATGACG
>JAJYGL010000071.1 GCA_021790625.1 Pseudomonadota bacterium
ACAAGGAATTTACCGCTGATGAACTCAAAGATGGCCTGAAACAGGCGAAACTGACAGAAGGGCAGATTTTTGATCAGGCTGTGCTCGATCGCGCGGTGCAGGAAATCAAACGCCTGTATTACACGCACTCCCGATATTCTGTGTCCATCAATACCGTGGTGAAGCCGTTGCCCCGTAATCGGGTCACGGTGATATTCAATATTGACGAAGGCGCTACGGCGAAAATCGAACAGATTACATTCGTTGGCAATCATGTCTTTTCTGACAAGCAGTTGGGCAAGGCCATCAAGCTTGGAACGCCAGACTGGCTGAGTTGGTATACCAAAAACGATCAATATTCGCCCGACAAACTGGCTGCGGATGTCGAGGCGTTGCGCTCGTATTATTTGAATCGCGGTTATTTGGAATACAGCGTGGATTCTACTCAGGTAGCGATTACGCCAGATAAAAAAACGATTCAACTGACTTTCAATATGACGGAAGGTCCTCGTTATACTGTGACAGGCATCAAGCTCGGGGGCAATTTGATTGTGCCAGAACCCGAATTACGCAAATTGATTGATATTCAGCCAGGCGATGTGTTTTCGCGACAGAAAATCACCGATGCGTCGAAAAAAATTGGGGATCGTCTGGGTAATGATGGTTATGCGTTTGCGAACGTGAATGCCGTGCCTGAAGTTGACAAAGACAAGCATACGGTTGCTTTCACGTTCATGGTCGATCCGGGGCATCGTGTATATGTCAATCATATCAATTTCAGCGGTAATAAATTGACGCGCGATGAAGTGGCGCGACGTGAGTTTCGCCAGTTGGAGGGTAGCTGGTATGATGCTTCGTTGATTCATTTGTCCAAGATCCGGTTGCAGCGTTTGGGATATTTCAGTGATGTGACCATTGAAACGCCTGCGGTACCCAATACGAATGATCAGGTGGACGTGAATGTGACCGTCAAAGAATTGCCTACTGGCAGCATCATGGCCGGTGTCGGCTTTGCCTCGCAGGAAGGATTGATTCTTTCTGCATCGATATCGCAAAACAATCTTTTTGGTAGTGGTGATTCGCTGTCGCTGAATTTGAGCAGTGGTTTATTTGCGCAAAATTATTCTTTATCGTTTACCAACCCATATTCGACCGTTGATGGTTTGAGTTCTGGTTACGATATTTATCAACAAGTCACCAATACGACACAGCTGGTGACATTGGCGCCGTATGAAGATAGTACAACCGGCATTGGCGCCCGTTTGGCAATTCCGTTAAATGAACAGGATACTGTCAGTCTTGGTGCGGCTTATGAATTTACCAATATCGGTATTGTGCCGGGAGGCAGTCCGCCACAGTACATTGCGTATGTCGATCAATATGGAAATAACAATACGACGGCGCGGTTGAATTTGGGTTGGGCGCATGATACGCGTGATGATCTGATCTGGCCAACATCCGGTATGCTGGAACGTTTGTATGGCGAGATAGGCACACCATTGGGCAGCCTGCATTATTACAAGGTTAATTATCAGCAGCAATGGTTTGATTCTTTGAATAAAACCTTTACCCTGATGCTGAATGGACAAGTTGGTTATGGTAATGGTTATGGTGGGCAGGGCTTGCCATTCTTCCAGAACTTTTATGCGGGTGGCGTGACTTCGGTACGCGGTTATGATATATCGACCATCGGTCCAAAATACTTTGACCCGCTGTATGGAACTTATATTGCCACCGGTGGTAATGAGAGTGCTACGGGCAATATCGAGCTATTGTTCCCGATGCCTGGCATGGAAGATAACCATGCCGTGCGATTGAGCGTGTTTATCGATGGCGGTGCCATCAGAGATACCAATGCGGATGTGGCGGCTTATGATGCACAGTCTCCTGGTAACCCGTATCTGACCAGCAGTGCCTTCCGTTATTCTGCCGGTTTTGCCGTGAACTGGATTTCGCCGGTTGGCCCACTCAAATTCAGTCTGGCGCATGCGTTGAATCCGCAACCTTTCGACGTGACTGTGCCGTTCCAGTTTACTTTGGGGCAGGTGTTTTAAGGAATGATGATGCGTTGGCTGGGTTATGCAATTGTCGTGTTATTGTTTTCTACCCAGGCGTGGGCGGATATGCGTATTGGTTTTGTCAATACCGACCGGGTCATGCGTGAGGCACCCATTGCATTGGCCGCGCAAAAGCGACTGGAAAAGGAATTTGCGCCACGGGACGCCGCGTTACAGAAAATGGCAAAACAGGTCAAGGATTTGCAATCGCAACTGGATCGGGAAGGCGGTTCGATGTCTGATGCTGACCGGCACAACAAAGAACGTGATCTGGCGAACTTGACTCTGGAATATCAGCGCGGTTTGCGTGAATTTCGCGAAGATCTGAATTTGCGTCGCAACGAAGAGTTGGTCAAGGTGCAGGACAAGGCGCGCAAAGCCATCCAGACTTTTGCCGTGAACGAAAAATATGACCTGATTGTAGAAGATGCCGTGTATTACAATCCGCGTATTGATATTACTGATCGCATTATTCGCATGTTGGCACAGTAATAGCGGAGCCTGGTATGACGACTTCTTATACTCTGACGGAATTGGTGCAGCATTTTGGCGGTAGCATCGTGGGAAATGCCGATACCAGAGTGGGGCAGATTGCGAGCTTGCAGGCGGCAACTGCGAATGATATTGCTTTTTTGACCAATCCGAAATGGCGTGGTCAATTGGATACCAGTCTTGCGGCAGCATTTATTCTTGCGCCAGTCATGGCGGATGCTACCGACAAGCCTCGTATTGTGACAGACAATCCCTACGCATACTTTGCCAAGGTTTCTGGGCTGTTCAATCCGCCGCCCGATATGGAACCTGGTATCGCCGGTAGTGCTGTGGTGCACCCGGAAGCCAGGCTGGGCGAGGATGTTTGTGTGGGCGCAAACGTCGTGATTGGTCGCGGAGTGATTATTGGGGATGGTGCCCGTATTGGCGCTGGTTCGGTGATTGGTGATGGTACAGTGATTGGTTCGCAGGCGCGTTTATATGCAAATGTCACTATTTATCACCGTTGTGTCATTGGCGACAGAGTGATTTTGCATGGCGGTTGTGTGATTGGCTCGGATGGGTTCGGTCTGGCGCAGGAAGATGGCCATTGGCTGAAAATTCCCCAGGTAGGTCGGGTAGTGATTGGCCATGATGTGGAAATCGGCGCCAATACGACTGTTGATCGCGGTGCGCTGGATGACACCATCATTCATGACGGCGTCAAACTCGACAACCTGATTCAGGTGGCGCATAACGTACAGATTGGCGCGCATACGGCAATCGCAGCCTGTGCTGGTATTGCAGGTAGCGCAAAAATTGGCGCACATTGCACGATTGGTGGTGCGGCGATGATTTTTGGGCATATCGAAATTGCCGATGGAGTGAATATTTCCACCAACACACTGATTACCAAGTCATTACCCAAGCCAGGCAGTTACACCTCGACCCCACCATTTGCCGAGCACAGTGAATGGCTCAGGAATGCTGTGCACATGCGGCATCTCGACAGCATGGCCAAACGGTTGCGTGCACTGGAAAAAAAAATGGAAGCATTGATGGAAAACAAGGAAGAGTAGTGCATGGAAATTAACGAAATCATGGCATATCTGCCACACCGTTACCCTTTTTTACTGGTGGACAGAGTGGTGAGTCTGGTGCCGGATAAATCCGTTGTCGCATTGAAAAATGTCTCTATGAATGAGCCTTTTTTCGCCGGCCATTTCCCGCGTCATCCAGTCATGCCGGGCGTGCTGATTCTGGAAGCGCTGGCACAGGCAGCAGCCCTGTTGTCATTCAAGTCGGTAGGTGGACCGCCAGACGAGGATGCTGTGGTATATTTTGCCGGTATTGATAAGGCGCGCTTCAAAAAACCGGTCATGCCAGGCGATCAATTGATGCTGCATGTCGAGATTTTGCGCCATCTCAAAGGTATCTGGAAATATAGCACTTATGCTGAGGTCGATGGGCGGCGCGTGGCAGAAGCAGAAATGATGGCGACATTGCGGTTATGACGGTAAACCATATTCACCCGACGGCTATTATTCATAAGACAGCCATCGTGCACCCGGGTGCGAAATTAGGCGCACGGGTGAACATTGGCGCCTACAGTATCATTGGCGAGCATGTGGAAATTGGCGATGACACCCGAATCGGCGCGCATGTCGTGATTGACGGGCATACGCGTATTGGTTCGGCTAACCGGATTTTCCAGTTTTGTTCATTGGGTGAAATCCCGCAAGATAAAAAATACAACGATGAGCCGACGCGCCTGGACATTGGTGATCGCAATGTCATTCGCGAGTTTTGCACGTTTAATATTGGCACAGTGCAGGATGCAGGTGTGACCCGCATTGGTTCGGATAACTGGATTATGGCTTATGTGCACATCGCACACGATTGCCAGATTGGCAATCATACTATTTTTGCCAACAATGCTTCTCTGGCCGGGCATGTGCAAGTAGGAGATTATGCGGTTCTTGGCGGGTTTACTGGTGTGCATCAGTTCTGTCGCGTTGGCGCACATGTGATGACGGGAATATCGACGGTGGTGTTCAAGGATATTCCGCCTTTTGTGATGGCGGCTGGTCAACCCGCAGCGCCGCATGGCATCAATACCGAAGGTTTGAAGCGACGCGGAATGTCTGTCGACGCACTGTCCACGCTCAAGCAAGCGTATAAAATTGTCTGGCGCGAAGGTTTGACCGTGACTGATGCGCTGACCAAATTGAGCGAACTCTCGCCTGTAACGGCAGAAGTGGCAGCATTAAGCGCATTTCTGGCTGTTCCTGGGCGTGGCATTATCCGCTGATATGTTTGCATCACGCCCTGCACCCCGTTCTGCACCGCGCATTGCCATCGTGGCAGGAGAAGCTTCTGGTGATTTGCTTGGCGGACATTTGATTCGTGCTGTGCACGCACGATGTCCAAATGCCGAGTTTTATGGTATTGCCGGTCAGCAAATGATGCTTGCTGGCGCCAATGCCATGTTCCAGATGGAAAAATTGTCTGTTAGTGGTTATGCGGAAGTCTGGCGGCACTTGCCTGAACTGTTGCGCATTCGGCGTGAATTGAAGAAAAAGATTTTGCTGGATAAGCCGGATGTGTTTATAGGCATCGATGCCCCCGACTTTAATCTTGGTCTGGAACGGGTATTAAAGCGGCATGGGATTCCTACCTTGCATTTCGTCAGTCCGTCTATATGGGCATGGCGGGGTGGACGTATCAAAAAAATTCTGCGTGCGGTATCCAGAATGTTGGTAGTGTTTCCTTTTGAAGAAATGATTTATCGCGATGCCGGATTGCCTGTCAATTATGTCGGACATCCACTGGCAGATACGCTGCCGGATGAACCCGACCGATTTGCGGCGCGCAAACGGCTCAATTTGCCCACAGACGTGCCAATCATCGCCCTGCTGCCGGGGAGTCGGGAAGGCGAATTGTTGCAGCACGCCACGCTGTTTGTGGAAACGGTAGCTTTGCTGCGGCAACGATTTCCTACGATGCGTTTTGTGGCTCCGTTTGCCAACCGGACGACACGGGAAATTTTTATTGCGGCCTTGCATCAGCACGCAGATGCACTACCAGTACAAATCATGAATGGGCACGCAGATTATGCCATGACCGCCGCTGATATGGTACTTGTCGCATCGGGTACGGCAACACTTGAGGCCGCGCTACTCAAACGCCCGATGGTCATTACGTATCGCGTCAAACCTTTTACCGCATGGTTGATGCGTAAGCGTGCCTATCTGCCGTGGGTAGGGTTACCCAATATTCTGGAGCGGGATTTTGTTGTCCCCGAGCTACTACAAGAACAGGCAACTGCAGAAAATCTTGCTCGCGCTTTGGGCGACCTGTTTGAAGATGTGCCGCGTCGCGAAAAAATAATTGCAATATTTTCCCGATTGCATCAAACCTTGAAACAGAATACGGCACAAAAAATAGCCGAGGCCATTTTGCCTTACTTGCCATGCGATTGATTTGTGGCGTCGACGAAGCAGGGCGTGGCGCGTTGGTGTCTGCTGTGTACGCCGCCGCTGTCATCCTCGACTCGACACGCCCGATTGCCGGGTTGGCGGATTCCAAAAAACTATCCGCCAAGCGGCGCGAGGTGCTGCGTTTCCAAATACAGAATAGCGCATTAGCCTATGCCGTGGCCAGTGCGAGCGCACAGGAAATTGATGAATTGAATATCTTGCAGGCGTCTTTGCTCGCCATGCAGCGCGCCATTACAGCATTGGCTGTCGTGCCTGATGAAGTATTGGTCGACGGTCTGCATGTGCCACGACTTGCTTTGCCTGCGCGTGCGCTGGTCAGAGGAGATGCACTGGAGCCAGCTATCTCCGCCGCATCGATTCTGGCGAAAACAGCCCGTGATGAAGCCATGTTGACGCTACACATGCACTATCCGGAGTATGGGTTTGATA
>JAJYGL010000055.1:0-4615 GCA_021790625.1 Pseudomonadota bacterium
ACGTCGCCACGTTTGAGCGCCAGATCGGCGTTTTGTGCCAGCGTTTGCGCCCAATCCAGCGCAGGCAGGTTTTCTGCCCCCGAACTTTGCATGATTTCTGGCGGGAGATTCGAGACGTCGACGATATTGCCTGCTGCCATGACAGTCAGCCAATGGCTGACGTTTTCCAGTTGGCGCACATTTCCTGACCAGGCAAACTGGCTTAATTTCAACATGGCCGCGTCTGTCAGACGTTTTGGTTCTACCCCTTGTTCCTGCGCACTCTTCAACAAAAAATGTCGCACCAACAGGGGAATATCCTCGCGTCGCTCGCGCAGCGCCGGCAAACGCAAGCGAATAACGTTCAAGCGATGAAACAGGTCTTCCCGAAACAGACCAGCCTTGACCCGCTCTTCCAGATTCTGATGCGTGGCAGCAATCACCCGCACGTTGACTTTGACCGGTTGGTGCCCGCCGACACGATAAAACTGACCATCCGACAGCACGCGTAACAGACGGGTTTGTAGTTCGGCCGGCATGTCACCGATTTCGTCCAGAAACAGCGTGCCCCCATCCGCCTGCTCAAAGCGCCCGCGACGTTGTCCTGCCGCGCCGGTAAACGCCCCTCGCTCATGACCAAACAATTCCGATTCCAGCAAGTCGCGTGGAATGGCTGCCGTATTGAGCGCAATGAAAGGCTGGCGTGCGCGCAGGCTATGGCGATGCAACGCGGACGCCACCAACTCCTTGCCCGTGCCGGATTCGCCCGTGATCAACACGGTGGCATGTGATTGTGACAGGCGACCAATGGCGCGAAACACTTCCTGCATCGCCGGGGCTTGTCCGAGCATTTCCGGTACGCCATCGAGCAGCGCATCATCCGGGTTATCATCGGTACGCTGACTTTCTTCAATTGCGCGCCGAATCAGTTCAATGGCATGATCAACGTCAAACGGTTTGGGCAGGTATTCAAAAGCGCCACCCTGAAAAGCCGCCACGGCTGACTCCAGGTCAGAATATGCGGTCATGATGATGACCGGAATGCGCGGGTAACGCTGGTTGAACCGTTGTAACAAATCCAGACCCGAGCCGCCAGGCATACGGATATCGCTCACCACTACCTGCGGGGTAGATTGCTCCAGCGCGGCTTCGACTTCCGACGCAGACGAAAAACTGACGAACTGGATGTGTTCGCGTTGCAACGCTTTTTCAAACACCCAGCGAATCGATCGATCATCATCAATAATCCAGACAGGTTTCAGCATAACAGAGCCTTTTTATTCAAATGCCAACATTCAGCGGTAGAAGAATGCTGAATACGGTATGTCCGGGTTCACTTTCCACTTCAATCGTGCCGTGATGCTGGTGTACAAATGTTTGCGCCAATGTCAGACCAAGCCCGGTACCGTCTTCGCGGCCAGAGACGAGCGGATAAAAAATCCGTTCTCGCAACGAGTCGGGAATCCCCGGCCCGTTGTCGATGATTTGCACCTGCATGGCCAGACGATGGCGCTTCATGGCCAACGTGACCTGACGTGCAATGCGTGTGCGCAATATCAGCTCCCCTTTACCCTGCATCGCCTGCACGGCGTTGCGCACGATATTCAGCATCACCTGAATCAACTGTTCGCGATCACCCACCAACTCCGGAATGCTGATGTCGTAATCACGGCGAATCGACAATCCGCGTGACACTTCCGCCAACGTCACGCTACGCACCCGTTCCAGCACTTCATGAATATTCAATGCACCAATCTGGGGCGTTCGGTGCGGCGTCAACAAACGATCCATCAGTGACTGCAGGCGATCCGCTTCCTGAATGATGACTTGCGTATATTCCCGCGTTTCGATTGACAGTTCGTGCTCCAACAGCTGTGCTGCGCCGCGAATACCACCGAGCGGATTTTTGATTTCATGCGCGAGATTGCGAATCAGTTCACGGTTGGCCTGTTGCTGCAACAAATGATGTTCATCGCGAACCACTTTCAACTGCTGATTCATGCCATAGAGTTCAAGCATGAATGCGGCGAAGGGGCTTTCCACGGCGGTAAATGTGGCGCTGATTTGCAAAGATAAATCAGCGGTTTCAACCAGCAATTCATGCTCGGTAAAACTGGCGTTGCGCGCCAGCGCATAATCCAGTGCGACATGCAGTGGCTCTGCGTTGGCAAACAGGTTTTCCATACGCAAGCCAACCACCTGTCCTTGACTCAGCTTCAACAGGTTTTCTGCCGCAGGGTTGATATAGCAAACCCGTCGCTGGTTGTCCAGGGCCAGAATCGCCGTAGCCAACCACTCTAATCCTGCAAAATGGGATGCTGTCATTGTATATGGAACCAAAAAATAGTGGGAAACCCCATCCAGCAAGCTTTTCGGACGACCTGTTGCCACTAAAGCAAATTTCAGGCCATCTGCTTATGAAAACACGGATTTATTCCTGCATGATAACAACGACTGATAGCAGCGACTAATAGCAACGACGAAACAAAACCGAAGGTTGCGCTTTCGCAAGCAAACATCGTCAGTTTTTCAGGCGCGACAATTCTTTATCCAGCGCTGCCAGATTGTCAGTATGCAACTTGACCGCGTTGGCCAGTTTTTGCTGACGCCGCAAAAATGCCGGGCTATCTGCACGTTCACCCACATGAGGCATGGTATCTGCCGCACGTGCCGCCTGCGCCTCTTGCAACAACCGCAATTCGTGCGCCCTTTCGTCGTGCAGCACGCTACGCCGCAAACCATCGCGCTTACCTTGTGTTGCGGCGTCCACTCGCAAACCTTGTGGCTCAGCCACACTTTTTCCGGAACGGGAATGGTGCGCGGTTGCCTTCGTATCCCGGACCAGGATATTCATGCGCTTGGCACCTCTGATTGGATGATCGGTATAAATCACCTCACCAGAAGCGCTCACATACTTGTAAATGTCTGCCCGCGCCTGCACTGTCCAGACACACAACAACAAAACAAGCCATCCGATTTTCATGCAGGAAAATCCCTTTGTCAGCCAATAAGCGGGTAGTGTAAGACAGACCTTGCGTTCCCGCAATTCGCGAATGACGGACAACAAAAAAGGGAGCGCCAGCGCTCCCTTTTTCTTGGACAGAAACAATTATAACGAATAGTACATTTCAAACTCGACCGGATGCGTGGTCATGCGCATGCGCGTAACTTCTTCCATTTTCAGTTCGATATACGCATCAATCATTTCGTTGCTGAACACACCGCCACGGGTCAGGAACTCGCGGTCCTTATCCAGCGCTTCCAGCGCCATGTCGAGCGAATGACAAACCTTTGGAATCTTGGCTTCTTCTTCTGGCGGCAGGTCATACAGGTTTTTATCAGCCGCATCCCCAGGATGAATCTTGTTCTGGATACCGTCCAGCCCTGCCATCAACATGGCAGAAAACGCCAGGTAAGGATTGGCGGTAGGATCAGGGAAACGCACCTCAATCCGGCGAGCCTTGTCGTTGGGCACGTACGGAATACGAATCGACGCCGAGCGGTTACGGGCGGAATACGCCAGCATGACCGGAGCCTCAAAACCGGGAACCAGGCGCTTGTATGAGTTGGTGCCGGGGTTGGTGATAGCGTTCAATGCGCGAGCATGCTTGATGATGCCGCCGATGTAGTACAGAGCAAGCTCTGACAACCCAGCATAGCCATTGCCCGCGAACAGGTTCTTGCCGTCTTTCCAGATGGATTGGTGCACGTGCATGCCAGAACCGTTATCGCCAACGATAGGCTTGGGCATGAAGGTGGCCGTTTTGCCATAGCTGTGCGCCACGTTCTGCACAACATACTTCAGGATTTGCGTCCAGTCAGCACGCTTGGTCAGGGTATTGAAACGGGTACCGATTTCGCACTGACCAGCCGTAGCGACTTCGTGGTGGTGCACTTCGACTTCAACGCCCATCTCTTCCAGTGCCAGGCACATCGCGGAACGAATGTCCTGCAGGCTGTCAACCGGAGGAACTGGGAAATAACCACCCTTGACGCCAGGGCGATGGCCCATGTTTCCACCTTCGTACACTTCACCCGAACTCCAGGCCGCTTCTTCGGAATTGATTTTGCACATGCTGCCCGACATGTCGACTTTCCAGTTCACGGAATCGAAAACAAAAAACTCAGGCTCCGGGCCAAAATAAGCAGTATCGCCCAATCCAGTCGACTTCAGGTACGCTTCTGCGCGTTTGGCAATCGAACGCGGATCACGATCATAACCTTTCATGTCAGAGGGTTCGATAACGTCACAGGTCAAAATCAGGGTCGATTCGTCACGAAACGGGTCAAGGCAGGCGCTATCGGGATCCGGCATCAGAATCATGTCCGACGCTTGAATGCCTTTCCAACCGGCAATCGACGAACCGTCAAACGCATGCCCGTCAACAAACTTGCTTTCCGAAAATTGTGACACGGGCACGCTGACATGCTGCTCTTTGCCGCGGGTATCGGTAAAACGAAAATCCACAAATCTGACTTCATTGTCCCGGATCATTTCTATTACTTTGGCCACAGCCATTGAATTCTCCTCATGCGAAAAAATACAAAAACACCCCAAGCTCAAAAATGGCCTCCCAGACAAGCACGATGCATGCCATGACATGCCGTGAGCCTGTTGTATCGAACAACGCGCCAC
>JAJYGL010000055.1:5244-6435 GCA_021790625.1 Pseudomonadota bacterium
GGCAACGGCACGGCGTTTGGTCTTGATATTCTGTATTCGCATGAAAATCCGGCGTTGGAAACAGCGGGCGGAATAGCCCATGCACTGCCTTTATTGGGCGCCAAGCCTTTTCTGGTCATCAATGGCGACATCTGGACAAATTTCGATTTCAGCCGATTGCGGCAACGTCGTTGGCTAAAAGACGACTTGGCCTATCTGGTGCTGGTGGCAAATCCGCCGCACCATATGCAAGGGGATTTTTGCCTGCAGACGCTTGCATCCGGCGCGCGCGTGCATGACAATGGCAAGCAGCGCTTTACCTTCAGCGGCATTGGCTGTTACCACCCGCAACTGTTCGGACAACTGGATGGCGACCTGCCTGCCCCTCTAGCGCCGTTGCTGCGACAGGCCATGACTGAAAACAAAGTAGGGGGTGAGTTTTTTTCTGGCTGCTGGCAGGATGTCGGCACGCCGGAACGGTTGGCGCAACTGGATGAGAATCTGCGCAAACAGGCAGCGCAACCCCGGAACGAATGCACAACAGGGACAGGCAATGGATGTTGAACAAGTATATCAGGCAGTCACCATCGATGCTGACTGGCAACAAATGTTGCGCCACGACTGGCTGAATTTGATGGATACTGCTGTGTTCGGTGACATCAAGTCTTCCCGTCTGGGCGCGATGAACCGGGTGCGTCGGCGCATACTGGAAACGGGTGAAAAACTGCATTCTCTGTTTGCCGACCGGCGCTGGATTCCGCATCCGCGCGAACAGCTGAAAAACGCGTTGGGTTCGGCTTACAGCCTGCGCGAGAGCTTGCAACAACTGCAAAAGGCTGCCACTGACGTTGATGGCGGCAACGACCTCGCCATGTTCTCCGCTCGACTGCAACAACTGGAACAGCAACTACTGACTGTTTTACCCGAACAGGAAAACCGTTGGGCTGAGTTTCTGGATAGCCAGTATCAGGACGATGACGACAACGATGATGAGGCAATTCATGCCGAATAGCGCCTTTGATGCCAGCCCGTTTGCGGCACGCCGCACACAGTTGCTACAACGCATGGGGCAGGGGATCGCCATTATCACCACCGCGCCCGAACGGCTGCGCAATCAGGACAGTCACTACCCATACCGTTTCGACAGCCATTTTTATTACCTCACCGGCTTTACCGAACCAGAAGCCGTGCTGGTCTTGCAGGCCGAACCGG
>JAJYGL010000165.1 GCA_021790625.1 Pseudomonadota bacterium
TTGTCGAGCATTGGTTCGATGAAATGTTGGTGCTGGTCAGCAGTCGTCCGGATGTCACCCGGCCGGGGGACGATTATATTTATGTCGAATGGGGCGCAGCGTTCGACATCCAGCACACACGAAGCCATCCCGATCTGGAACCGCCGCCGCTGACGGTCAACATCGGCTGGCTGGGAGTACAACTCATGCTGACCAATGGCGGAACCTGTTATCTGCCGGCTCGTATGGCAAAGCCCTTGATCGAGTCTGGCAGGTTATACGTCGTTACTGACGTGCCGCGTTACCCGCTTTCTGTGTATATGGTTTATGCCAAGGAAACAGACAATCCGGTCATCCGTCAGGCGCTGGATGGTCTACGCATGCTGTCGTGTGGCACTGGATGATTTTGAGAATGACAAACCCGGATAAGCCACACGATTGCTGACGGTTGGTTCGCGGTCATTCTGGTCACCTGCCTGTCGTCTATCGATCAAGGTAGTCCGATCAATGGGGGCTGCCTCTTTTTCCTCGTGCGACCAGGCATCACGTACGACTGTGGTCGCCGAAATTGCCCCATGTCGGCGTTAACCTGCATGGGGCGAGGTTTCTTCCGGCATGATTATTTTTTCATGGCCGTCTTGGTCAGTTCGGGTACATCCATGAGCAGCGTGCCGTTTGGCGTGTTGGGCAGTTGAGGCACCGTGATCTGAGGGAATTTTCCGCTCAGGCTGTTCAGGAATGCCACGAGGTCATTCACTTCTTTGCCTGTCAGCGTTTTGCGTAACTGACAGGCTGCCATCACCCGTACGGCCTCCGGCAAGCTTCCTACTGTACCATAGTTGAAATAAGGGGCCGTCAAGGCGACGTTGCGCCAGGTCGGAACCTTGAACATGTTTTTGTCTGCGGGGTTATGCGTCACATTGAAACGACCCTCGTCGCCCGTGAGATGATATTGCTGTACGTACTTGGCGCAGGCATCATAGTCCGGTTGCGCCGGAAATTTCTGATACGCGCCCGTTCCCATGGGAGTGCCTGAATTGTTGAACATGGGGCCGGCATGGCAGGCTTCGCAACCAATGGATGCGGCCAGCCTCATGCCCGCCTTCGCCGAGGCGTTGAGCGCCTTTTTATTGCCTTTCATGTATTGATCGTAAGGGCTGTCCGGGGTGGTCAGGGTACGCTCAAACGTGGCGATGGCAGCAGCCACATTGTCAAAGGTAATGGGATCCTTGCCCCCGAACACGTGGGCAAACTCTGTTTGGTATCCCGGGATATGTTTTAGCCGTGCCACGACGGCATCTCCATTGGGCATGCCCATTTCGACTGGGTTCTGTATAGGGCCTTTTGCTTGTTCTTCCAGGCTTTTGGCGCGCCCATCCCAGAATTGTACTGTGTTGAATGCGGCATTGAATACCGTGGGCGTGTTGCGTGGAACATCCACGCGACCGAACACTCCGAAGGAAAGAGGAAGGTTATCCGTGCCGTTGCCAGCCACATTATGACATGAATCGCATGAAACAGCGCCTGACAGTGAAATGCGCGGGTCGAAGTAAAGCTGTTTTCCCAGCGCGATCTTGGCCGCTGTCATGGGGTTATCGGCTGGCACCGGAACCTTCGGGAATTCATAGGAAGCGGCGTATGCTGCGGAGGCTCCGGCGGTGAAAAGAGAAACCAATACCGCAGGAATAATGAAATGGTTTATCCGGTTGTTTGCAGGTGCGATGTTTTTTCCAGACATATTCAAGCCCTTTCTGTTTGAGTGAACGCGCATTGGAATTACAGGAATGATGAAATTCTGCTCAGATCAATTCGGGATGAAGCCAGCGAAAAACATTGTACTGAATTTCGGTTTCATTGCAACCTTGAATCCGCGAACTGTTTGTCGTTTGCTGGCAAACCGGTATGGCAGTGGTAGCGCTAGCAAAAATTTGGGGAGTGTCTGAAGCGAGGCTATCGTTGCGAGAGAACCATCCGAATAAATAATTTTTTATTGATATTCAAACAGTTAAAAAACATTCTGGCGGAGAGGGAGGGATTCGAACCCTCGATAGACTTGCGCCTACGCCTGATTTCGAGTCAGGTACATTCAACCACTCTGCCACCTCTCCGCAGCCCGTGATTGTAACGTTTTCTTTGACAGAATCAAAGCATTCTGTTTTCATTCGCCCGATGAAGCCTGATTCTGATCAATCTTTGTTGTTTCGTTGGCTAACTTTGCTGACGCTGGCGGGTTGTTTGGCGCTGGCCGGATGCAAGGTGCCGCTGGCTTTGCATGCGCCGGTGGCTGCGCCAGAAAAAACGGGTGAATTGGTGGTGGTTTCGCGGCAGGGGGTTGCTGGTCGTTTTGAGGATGGCGATGGCAAGTATGCCGGGCTGGAAAATGATCTGGTGACGATGTTTGCCCGTCAGTATGGTTATCGGGTACGTTGGTTGATGGCTGACGATGTGGCTGGGATGGTATCGTTGATGCAGCAGTATCAGGCGCATTTGCTGGCAGCAGGGCTTAAGTTGTCGCAACAGAGTGCGGCGGGGTTGGAGGTGAGCGCGCCCTATCTGTCGATGCACGAAGTTCTGGTTTGTAATACGTTGGTAAAATGTCCTGCTTCTCTGTCTGATTTATCCGGGTTACGCGTGGCCGCAGTGGCGGGCTCGCAGCATGTCGATACGTTACGGTCATTGGCGCGGCAGATTCGCGGTTTGCATTGGGTGGCGGTGGACCATGCCTGGGATGATCAGTTGCTGGAACGTTTGTCTCTGGGTGAGTTTGACGCAGTGCTGGTGGATTCTACGGCATGGTCGGGGGTGCGGTATTTATATGCCAATCTGACATCATCTGTTGTTGCTCTGAATGGCGTGGAAGCCTTGCGATGGGCATTTCCACCGCATGCCGATTCGCGTTTGCGCGCGCAGGTGCGGCAGTTTCTGCAACAGGTTGTGGCGAACGGGCAGTTGCGCCAGATGATTGAGCGTTATTATGGTTTTACCGATCGTCTGGAAGACGCGGATATTCGTGAATTCTTGCATCAGATGTCTCATACATTGCCCCGGTTTCGTTCGGTATTTTATGATGCCCAGGTGGTGTCGGGCATCGATTGGCGTTTGCTGGCGGCGATCAGTTATCAAGAATCACATTGGGATCCTTTTGCGACGTCGCCAACCGGTGTGCGCGGGATGATGATGATGACCGGGGACACGGCGGATAAAATGGGCATTACCAACCGGTTGGATGTTCAGCAGAGTGTGGTGGGCGGCGCCATGTACCTGTCGCAATTGATGGCAATGCAAAATATCCCGGACGATGATCCGGACAGGGTCTGGCTGGCTTTGGCAGCTTACAATCAGGGGCAAGGACATTTGGAAGATGCGCGTTCGCTGGCTCGCCATCAGCATTTGAATCCGGATGCCTGGTGTGATGTCAAACAGACGCTGCCGCTGCTTTCCGGCAATAGCCATCTGGTTGATGGTTATACCTATTGTCGGGGAGGGGAAGCAGTTATTTTTGTTGAAAGTATTCGTACCTATTATGCTATCCTGAAAAAATATGAACCCGCTTGGCAGCCGCTGACCGGAAATTGACCCAACGTTGAAAACAATGCGACGCTCTTCCCCTTCTTCTGATATTGGCCCGCAGGGCACTGCCGATTGGCGCACATTACGAACGTTGTTGCCTTATTTGTGGGAATACAAGTGGCGGGTAGTGATTGCGCTGATTTTTCTGATTGCAGGGAAACTGGCTGTCGTGGGTTTGCCGATTATTCTCAAGCAATTGGTCGATAAACTGGGGCAGCATGATTTGCGGCGGGTCATCCCCCTTGGTTTGCTGTTGTCGTATGGCGCCTTGCGGCTTGCCAGCACCATGTTTTCCGATTTGCGCGATATCGTGTTCGCTCGTGTGACCCAGCGTGCCATCCGGCGTGTTGGTCTGGAAGTGTTTCGGCACTTGCATAATCTGTCGTTGCGTTTTCACCTGGAACGCCAGACCGGTGGGGTGACGCGTGATATCGAGCGGGGAACACGAGCGATTTCGTCGTTGATTCATCTGTCGCTGTTTTCGGTGTTGCCGACGTTGTTGGAAATCACCATGGTATCCGGTATTTTGCTGGTGCGTTTTGATTGGACGTACGCTGCCATTACGTTGGCTGCGCTGGTGATTTATGTGGTGTTGACGCTGACCATTACCGAATGGCGTACCCATTTGCGCCGCAAGATGAATGAAATGGATTCGCTGGCCAATACCCGTGCAATCGATAGTTTGTTGAATTATGAAACAGTCAAATATTTCAATAATGAGAACTGGGAGGCAGACCGTTACGACCATCATTTGCGTGACTGGGAAACGGCAGCAGTCAAAAATCAGATGTCGCTCGGCTTTTTGAATGTGGCGCAGGCATTGGTGATTGCCGTGGCCATTACCTTGATGTTGACCCGGGCTTCTGCTGGTGTGGTGGCAGGTAAGTTGACGGTGGGTGATTTTGTGATGGTCAATGCATTTTTGATGCAGATGTTCATTCCGCTCAATTTCTTGGGTGTCATGTATCGAGAGATAAAGCAGTCACTGACAGATATCGAACGCCTGTTCGTCATTTTGCGTGCCAACCGTGAGGTTGCCGATATGCCGGATGCACGCCCTCTGCGTTTGCAGGGGGGCGAATTGCGTTTTGAGCATGTGGCGTTTGCATACGATACGCAACGTCCGATTTTGCACGATGTCAGTTTTACAATTCCTGCCGGGCAGACGTTGGCCGTTGTGGGGGCGAGCGGTGCTGGAAAATCCACGTTGGCGCGCTTGTGTTATCGGTTTTACGATGTGAGCGCCGGGGTGATTCGTGTCGATGGACAGGACATTCGGGAGTTGTCTCAGGCCAGTTTGCGGGCGGCCATTGGAATCGTTCCGCAGGATACGGTCTTGTTTAACGATTCGATCTACTACAATATTGCCTATGGACGGCCACAGGCGAGCAGGGAAGAAGTTGTGGCCGCGGCGCGCTCCGCCCATATTTTCGGGTTTATCGAGTCGTTGCCGCAGGGATGGGACACAGTGGTGGGTGAGCGTGGACTGAAATTGTCCGGTGGTGAAAAACAGCGCGTGGCGATTGCACGCACGATACTTAAAAATCCGGCTATTCTGATCCTGGACGAAGCGACTTCCGCGCTGGATTCGCATACCGAGAAGATTATTCAGGCAGAATTAAGGGAAATCTCCTACAATCGCACCACGTTGATTATCGCGCACCGTTTGTCTACGATTGTGGACGCAGATACCATTTTGGTGATGGAAGGTGGGCAAATCATCGAGTCCGGTACCCATCGGGCGTTGCTTGCGCAACAAGGCGCGTATGCCCGATTGTGGGCATTGCAGCAAGAAGAACAACCTGTCGCTGATGAAGCGGCAATTATCATGGAGGGTCAACGATGACCAAGCAGGAACTGGCTGTACTGAACGAAGAATTTGGCATGATTAGCACGCTGGATATTAGAGAGGTGTCAGGCGTGCCTGTCATTTTTGTCAGCACGCCGGATGCCCATGCACGTATCGCTTTGCAGGGTGGGCAAGTGTTGTCGTGGCAGCCTGCCGGACATTCTGCTGTGTTGTGGACCAGTAAAGCGGCGGTGTACCAGACTGGCCGTGGGGTGCGCGGTGGCGTGCCTGTGTGTTGGCCGTGGTTTGGTGCGGGAGATGGGGGGAAACCCGCTCACGGTTTCGTGCGTACTCGTATGTGGCAGTTGCGCGAGACCAATTGGCTCGGTGATCAGCTGATCATTCGATTGGGCATCCAGGACGACGAAGAAACCCGCAAGATATGGAACCATTCTTTTGATTTGGAATTGCAGGTGATCCTTGGCCGTACGCTGGTCATGCGCTTGGTTTCGCGCAATACTGGCAGTCAATCCATGACGCTTACTGAAGGGTTGCATACCTATTTTAATATTGGCGATATCGCCAATACCGAAGTCACAGGGCTTGCCAGAACGCTTTATCTGGACAAAGTGCACGACATGGATCGGCACATACAGTCTGGCGCAGTGTCCTTTACCGGCGAGACCGACCGTGTTTATCTGGATACGGATTCCATTTGTGTTATTCATGACCGTGAACATGATCGCCGTATTGGTATTCGCAAATCGGGTAGTCTGAGCACGGTGATCTGGAATCCGTGGCGAGACAAAGCGGCTGGATTTACCGACATGCAACCAGATGAATATAAACAGATGTTGTGTGTAGAAACCTGTAATGCGGCCAGTAATCAGGTGGTGGTTGATCCGGGCAAGCAACATGTGATGGAAGCAGAAATTCTGGTGGAAGCCGGAACGACGCGACCATGACGTGTTGGTTCCTTGGTCGCTGAGCGGCGAAATTGTCCTGCTTGAAAAAATGAGGTGCTGTTGATGTGGCGTCAGGTGATGCGTTTGCCTCGCACTGTCTGGTTGTTGGGGTTTGTCAGCCTGTTCAATGA
>JAJYGL010000081.1:0-3812 GCA_021790625.1 Pseudomonadota bacterium
CTGTCGGATGCGCCAAACTCGGAGATCGAAAATGAGTTGGTTACTCGTCGTGAGCGCTATCGTCGCGATCGGATTATTCATTTATCTCGTCGTCGCCCTGATCAACCCGGAGGATTTTTCATGACTGGACATGCCTTGTTCCTGCTCGGAGTCTATCTCGTTACCTTGCTGATGTTGGCAAGGCCGTTGGGCGTTTATATCGCCCATGTCATGGAAGGACGTACGTCGGTTGCTTTTTCTTTGGGCGGGAAATCAGAATCATGGATTTACCGCTTGTGTGGTGTCAAGGCTGAGGCAGAAATGGGTTGGTTAAGTTACGCATTGGCTATTCTGTTGTTTAATGCCTTGGGTGCTCTGACTGTTTATGCTTTACAGCGTTTGCAACTCTGGCTGCCACTCAACCCGCAGGCCATGACCAGTGTCAGTCCGGATTCTTCGTTCAATACCGCGCTCAGTTTTGCTACCAACACTGATTGGCAAGGTTATGCTGGCGAATCGACCATGAGTTATTTAACGCAGATGCTAGGACTCGCGGTGCAGAATTTTTTCTCTGCAGCCACCGGCATTGTGGTGGTTATTGCGTTGATTCGTGGCTTTGCCCGGCACACAGTTAAAAGCATTGGCAATGTCTGGGTGGACCTGACTCGCATCATAATGTACATATTGTTACCTATTTCATTGATTTATGCCGTGTTTTTGATCGGGCAGGGCGTAATCCAGAATTTTGACGCTTACAAAAATGTGACGACACTTGAGGTCACGCATTACGATACACCAAAACTCGATGCTTCCGGACAAGCTGTCAAAGATGCACAGGGAAACGCTGTCATGGAGACTGCCAGCACACAGACCGAGACCTTGCCGATGGGGCCGGTGGCTTCCCAAGAGGCGATTAAAATGCTTGGTACGAACGGAGGAGGTTTCTTCAACGCCAATTCGGCGCACCCCTACGAGAATCCGACACCGCTGTCCAATTTCATTCAGATGTTGTCGATTTTTCTGATTCCGGCGGCGTTGTGTCTGAGTTTTGGCCGTATGGTGGGCGACATGCGCCAAGGTTGGGCAGTGCTGACCACCATGACGGTCATGTTTGTGGTGATGGCTTTGCTGACCATGCATTTTGAACAACAGGCCAACCCATTGTTCACCCATCTTGGCGTCGATATGGGGGGCGGCAATATGGAAGGCAAGGAAGTGCGCTTTGGGGTTGCGGATTCCGGTCTGTTCGCCACGATCACGACGCTGGCTTCGTGCGGTGCAGTCAATGCCATGCACGATTCCTTTATGCCTTTGGGCGGTCTTGTTCTTCTGTGGAACATGATGCTGGGTGAAGTGGTGTTCGGCGGAGTGGGCAGCGGATTGTACGGCATGCTGGTGTTCGCCATTATGGCGGTATTCATTGCGGGTTTGATGATTGGTCGTACGCCGGAATATCTGGGCAAGAAAATCGAATCATTCGAAATGAAGATGGTGTCGATTGCCATTCTTGTCACGCCTTTGCTTGTGTTGGTTGGTACTGCTGTCGCCGTGATGTCGGCAGCAGGCGTTGCCGGAATTGCCAATCCGGGAGCGCATGGTTTTTCGGAAATTCTTTATGCCTTTACTTCTGCGGCCAATAACAATGGCAGTGCGTTCGCCGGCCTGTCAGCCAATACGCCATTTTATAACCTCATGCTGGGTATCGCCACGTGGTTTGGCCGCTTCGCGGTCATTGTGCCGGTACTGGCTTTGGCCGGGGCGCTGGCAGCTAAAAAACGTGTCGCGCCAAGTGCTGGCACCATGCCAACTCATGGTCTCATGTTTGTCATGTTATTAATTGGCACGGTCGTATTGGTTGGCGCATTGAACTATGTACCCGCGCTTGCGCTTGGACCGGTGGTGGAGCATTTAATGCTCTTTTCCGGTCATTGATTGAGCCAATTGGTTGAGCCAAAGGAGAAATTCATGTCACACAAAAAACTCAACATGTTCGATCCTGTGCTGGTCAAACCGGCGATTGTTGATGCCTTCAGGAAATTAAACCCAGCCATACAATGGCGCAATCCGGTGATGTTCGTGGTATATGTTGGCAGTATCCTGACCTCGATGCTGTGGTTGCAGGCACTGATCGGGCACGGCGGATCGCCTGCCGGATTTATTCTCGCCATTGCACTTTGGCTCTGGTTCACGGTACTGTTTGCCAATTTTGCCGAAGCATTGGCTGAAGGCCGCAGCAAAGCACAAGCCGCTGCATTGCGCGGTCTGAAGCAGGAATCTCAGGCGAAAAAACTCAAAGAGCCTCAATCTACGGCGACATGGGATATCGTGTCAGCCACGGATCTGCGTAAAGGCGATGTGTTTATTGTGCATGCGAGTGAAACCATTCCCGCCGACGGTGAAGTCATCGAAGGCGTTGCTTCGGTTGATGAATCTGCCATTACAGGCGAATCGGCGCCCGTCATTCGTGAAGCGGGGGGAGATTTCTCGGCCGTGACCGGCGGTACGCGTATCTTGTCGGATTGGCTGGTGGTACGCGTCACTGTCAATCCCGGCGAAACGTTTATCGACCGTATGATCGCCATGGTTGAAAATGCCAAGCGTCAGAAAACGCCGAATGAAATTGCACTAACCATTTTACTGGTGGCGTTGACGATTGTCTTTTTGGGCGTCATTGTGACCTTGTTGCCATATTCGATGTTTAGTGTCAGTCTCGCCAAGACAGGGACACCAATCAGTATTACCGTTCTGATCGCCTTGCTGGTGTGTCTGATTCCGACCACCATTGCAGGTTTGTTATCGGCGATTGGTGTGGCGGGTATGAGCCGCATGATGCAGGCCAATGTAATCGCCACCTCGGGTCGTGCTATTGAAGCTGCGGGCGATGTAGATATCCTGTTGCTGGACAAGACCGGCACCATTACGCTTGGTAACCGTCAGGCATCCGCATTTGTCGGTGCGGCTGGGGTAAGCGAGCAAGAGTTGGCGGATGTGGCGCAATTATCTTCGCTGGCGGATGAAACTCCGGAAGGTCGCAGCATCGTGATTCTGGCCAAAGAAAAATATAACTTGCGTGGTCGTGATATTCAGGAAATAGGTGCTCATTTCGTGCATTTTACCGCACAGACGCAAATGAGCGGTGTCAACCTGGATGACCGTGAGATTCGTAAGGGATCTGCCAAGGCGGTACGCACTTATGTCACGGAAAGAGGAGGGCATTTTCCGCTTGATGTGGAAGCGAGTGTCGATCTGATTGCCAAGCGCGGTTCGACACCGCTGGTGGTGGCCGAATCGACGAATGGCCGCGCTCGTGTATTGGGTGTGATTGAACTCAAAGATGTTGTCAAGGGTGGTATCAGAGAGCGTTTTGCGGAGTTGCGCCGTATGGGCATCCGTACCATCATGATTACTGGCGATAACCGCCTGACAGCAGCGGCGATTGCCGCCGAAGCGGGTGTGGACGATTTTCTGGCGGAAGCGACACCGGAAGCCAAGTTGGCGTTGATTCGGCAATATCAGGCCGAAGGGCGCCTGGTTGCCATGACCGGTGATGGTACGAATGATGCCCCTGCGCTGGCTCAGGCCGATGTGGCAGTTGCCATGAATACAGGCACGCAAGCGGCGAAAGAGGCCGGCAACATGGTTGACCTCGACTCGAATCCGACCAAACTGATCGAAGTGGTAGAAACCGGCAAGCAGATGTTGATGACGCGCGGATCTTTGACCACATTTAGCATTGCCAATGATGTGGCCAAGTATTTCGCCATCATTCCGGCAGCTTTCGTGACAACTTATCCCCAGCTTTCCGCCTTGAACATCATGCGTCTAACCAGCCC
>JAJYGL010000081.1:4577-6369 GCA_021790625.1 Pseudomonadota bacterium
GAGTTGAACCTGGCATTGGACAGGCTGGGCAATTCACCCCCATGAGCGTAATCTCTACGATCCTCTTTTGAAAGCATCCTGGTACGATGGCAACTGACATTAATCAACGGCCTGATCCGGAAACCTTGTTGGTCCGCATCGCAGAAGATGCGGTACGCGCACGGCGGGGAAAACTGAAGATTTTTTTCGGCGCGTCAGCCGGAGTGGGAAAAACCTACGCCATGCTGTCTGCGGCGCAGCAACAGCGTGTTCAGGGTGCCGATGTGATTGTCGGTGTCGTGGAATCACATGGCCGCAAAGAAACAGAGGCGTTACTTCAAGGTTTAATAACACTCCCTCTGCGGGAAGTGGTTTATCGTGACCGTCTTCTGAAAGAATTTGATCTGGATGGTGCGTTGGTACGCAAGCCAGAGTTGATTTTGATGGATGAGCTCGCGCACTCCAATGTGGCAGGTTCCAGACATCCCAAACGTTGGCAAGATGTGGAGGAGTTGCTTGCAGCTGGCATCAATGTGTATTCGACGCTCAATGTGCAGCATCTGGAGAGTTTGAATGATGTAGTGGGTGGCATTACCGGAATTCGGGTCTGGGAAACAGTGCCAGACCAGATTTTCGATGCGGCTGACGAGATTGTGCTGGTAGACCTGACCCCGGATGAATTGTTGCAACGACTCAAGGAAGGCAAGGTGTATCTGCCGCACCAGGCCGAGAGAGCAATTCAGAATTTTTTTCGCAAGGGAAATCTGATTGCCCTGAGAGAATTGGCTTTGCGCCGGGCTGCCGACAGCGTCGATAGTCAGGTGTTGCAATACCGACGCGATCAGGCCGTTTCATCGATATGGCAAACCCGTGATTCCCTGCTGGCTTGTATTGGTTCTGGTGTAGGAGCAGACCGTGTTTTGCGCAGTGCAGCCCGGATTGCGGCACGACTGGACGTGCCTTGGCATGCGGTCTATGTTGAAACGCCAGAATTACAGCGTCTACCTGAAAATCGCCGTCAGCGCATTCTGTCCAATCTCAAGCTGGCTCAGGAGATGGGGGCTGAGTCTGCATCATTGTCTGGCAGTAACGTGATTGAATCTGTGGTGAATTATGCGCGCGAGCATAATCTTTCCAAGATTGTTGTCGGGCGGGATCGCCCGCAGACATGGCGCCCATGGATCCAGTCTTTCGCCGAGCGGATTGGCAGGATGGCACCGGATCTCGATGTCATCCAAGTGGCGAGGGAAGTGGGTAATGTTTCCAAGCCGTTGGCCGACCGCGACAGGCTCGAATCGCGGTTTAAAAGCTTGCAAGCGCCTTGGCAGTCTTATGTCAAGGGTGTAGGGATATGTATCCTGGTCGTGCTCATCGCTATTCCGCTGTACCCTGTGTTCGAGCTTTCCAATATTGCCATGTTATTTTTGTTGGCCGTTGTGCTGGTTTCGGTGCGGTATGGCTTGGGCCCGTCTATCATGGCATCCTTTCTCAACGTCATCACGTTTGATTTCTTTTATGTGCCGCCAAGATTCTCCTTTGCAGTCAGTGATGTGCAATACGTGATGACTTTTTCCGTCATGTTGCTGGTAGGCCTGATTACTGCCAAGTTGACGACCGGACTTAAATTTCAGGCCAATGTGGCCAGTCAACGTGAACGGCGAGTACGTGCCTTGTATGAAATGTCTCGCGATCTGTCAGGTGTATTAATGCCAGAGCAAATTGTCGATATCAGCGCACGTTTCGCTCAAACCGAATTTGGCGCCAAATCCTGCATCATGCTGGCCGACGAACAGGATCGGGTGGGTAAACCATT
>JAJYGL010000022.1:0-3687 GCA_021790625.1 Pseudomonadota bacterium
GGGGGGAGGAAAGTCCGGGCTCCATAGAGCAGGATGCCGGTTAATGGCCGGCCGCCGTGAGGCGAGGAACAGGGCCACAGAGACGAGTATGCCGCAAGGCGGACGTGAAACGCGGTAACCTCCATCCGGAGCAAGGCCAAATAGGCAGACATTGACGCGGCTCGCCGAGTCTGCGGGTAGGCTGCTTGAGCATGCGGGTAACCGCGTGCCTAGAGGAATGATTGTCCACGACAGAACCCGGCTTATCGACTGGCTTCCACCTGAATATCAGGCTGGCAACTTATTTTGGCGGCATGTGTCCAACGGGGTTGGTGTGCCAGTGTTGTCATTATTGCCAGTGTCAGCCAGGCGAGAAGACGTGTTCTGGCAGGGATTGGGGCGATTTTGGGAGCAAAGACGTGCGTGTACTGATTGTGGAAGACGATGAGTTGCTGGCGGCCGGCCTGGTGCGGGCGTTGGAAGCCGGCGGTTATGCAGTAGACCGGGTGGGTGACGGCGCGATGGCCGATCGAGTGTTGTCTGATACTTGTCACGACCTGGTGGTGCTGGATATTGGCTTGCCGGGAATGGACGGTTTGCAGGTGCTAAAGCGTTTGCGCGCTCGTGGCCAGTCGTGTGCCGTGCTTATTCTGACTGCGCGTGATGATGTGTCAGACAAGGTACGTGGATTGGATTTCGGTGCTGACGATTATCTGGTGAAGCCGTTTGTGCTGAAAGAATTCGAAGCCAGGGTTCGCGCGTTGATGCGACGTTCTACATCGGCCAACAGCGTGCAATTGCGTTGCGGGCAGTTGTTGTTCGATACCTCGGCGCATCGGGCGTGGATTGGTGGTATCGAGATTGCTTTGACCGCACGTGAATGGTCGGTGCTGGAGTATTTGCTGCTACATCAGGGGCAGGTGTTGAGCAAGGAAAAAATCTTGCAGTCGGTGTGTAATTGGGATGAAAACATCAGCCCGAATGCCATTGAGGTGTATATGTCTCGCTTGAGAACCAAGCTGGAGCCTGCCGGTGTCAGTATGCGTACCATTCGTGGTTTCGGTTATCTGCTGGAGCCAGTTGAATCCCTGTCCGCTCTGAATACGTGAAGGGTAATATCCGGCGCGCCATGATGGTGCGAAAAAGCGACAGTCTGCGCGTATTGCTGTTGCGCTGGTTGCTTGCTCCTTTGTTGACCTTGTTGGCCATTGCTACGCTGATTTCTTTTTATAGCGTGCGCGTGGCTACGACACGGGCATTCGACCGTGCCTTGCAAGACCCGATTCAGGCACTCGTCCAGCGCATCGTCTTTGTGCGAGGCCGGCCGGTCTTGTTGATGTCACAGGATTCGTTGCGATCCCTGTTTACGCATGTTTATGATAAAGCTTATTTTCAGATTGCCGACGGATCGGGGAAAATGTTTGCGGGCAATTTGAATTTGCCCATTCCGCCGTCGTTAATGGGGTTGCAAGCCGGGGCAGGCCGTTCATCACGAATGTCCCGATTATCTACTGCCGGAACAAGCAAATTGATGTTTTACAACGCCCGTTATGCCGGACGCGCAGTGCGGGTGGGTGCGATGTGGATGGTGCTTGTTGATACGGATGGCGTGGTACATCCGTTGGTGGTTCAGATAGCCGAGACCTTGATTCGGCGCGATCGCAATCTGTATGAACTGTTGGCGCTAACCTTGATGCCGGCCTTGGTGATTGCCTTGGCGGCCGTAGCGCTGGTATCGCAAGGGATCCGGCGTGGCCTGGAGCCGATGGAGGCGTTGCGGCGCGAGATTGCCAGTCGATCGCATACTGATTTGCGTCCGGTGCCGGAGGAGCATGCGCCGCTGGAGGCGCGCCCGGTCGTCATGGCATTGAATGCGTTGTTGAGTAATCTGGCCGCGCTTATCGATGGCCAACACAGGTTTTTGGCCAACGCGGCGCATCAGTTGCGTACACCATTGGCTGGTTTACAGACTCAGGTGGAGTTGCTGTTACGCGAACCGTTGCCAGCGGATACTGCCAACGTCTTGCATACTTTGCTCGATGCGACGCGCCGTGTTACGCATCTGGTCAACCAGTTGCTGGCGTTGGCGCGTGCCGAACCCGGCGCGCAATATTTGTTGCGGTTGCATCCATTGAATCTTGCAGATGTCGTGGAAAGCATGATGGCAGCCTGGTTGCCGGTTGCGCAGGAAAAAAATATCGATATTGGTTTCGAGTTGCAGCCGACATGGTGTGTGGCAGATAAATTATTGCTGCAAGAGTTGATTGGCAATCTGGTGGACAATGCCATGCGCTATACTCCGGCAGGGGGTGTGGTGACAGTGCGCTGCTATCGGTCAGAGCGCGCGGTGATTGAAGTGGAGGATAACGGAATGGGTATTCCGCCCGACCAGCGTCAGAATGTGCTGGAACGATTCTATCGTGTCGAAGGTAGCCCCGGTAATGGTTGCGGGCTTGGGCTTGCCATCGTGACAGAAATTGTGCGCCAGCATCAGGCAACGCTGGAGATTCTGGATACCGACAATGGTGTCGGTGTGTGCATGCGCGTGAGTTTTGTGCGGCGTGAGCACTGAGAGGATATGGCATGATGGCGCGTTGATTCATCGCCAGATCGTCGCGATGGCGGGGGAATAAATCAGGAGTTCCGTATTCGGTTACAATTGCGGCTTTAATGTCGGGATGGCTGAGTGCAGAAATGGAAACTTGTCAGGTAGGGATTGTGATGGGCAGCCAGAGTGACTGGCCGATCATGCGATTGGCAGCAGCGCAATTGCGTGCCTTGGGTGTGCCGTTTGAAACCCGGGTGGTATCAGCGCATCGTACACCGGATTTATTGTTTGATTATGCAGAAAAAGCGCAGACACGCGGTTTGCGTGCCATTATCGCCGGTGCCGGAGGTGCTGCGCATTTGCCCGGCATGTTGGCAGCGAAAACCTTGGTGCCAGTGCTGGGCGTGCCGATTCCTTCCCGGCATTTGAACGGTCAGGATTCCCTGTTATCGATTGTACAGATGCCAAAGGGGATTCCGGTGGCCACCTTTGCCATTGGTGAAGCAGGGGCGGTCAATGCGGCACTGTTTGCGGCGGCCATGATAGCGGCAACCGAGGCAAACGTCGCTGAGGCGTTGGCGGCATTTCGTGTCCGGCAGACGCAGGATGTTTTGGACATGACGCTGGATGAGGATGCTTGATATGGCAAAACCGGAAGGGATGATTCTGCCAGGAACGACATTGGGTATTCTGGGCGGGGGTCAGCTTGGACGCTTGTTTGTGCTGGCTGCGCGTGAAATGGGATATCGGGTGATGGTGTTGGACCCTGACCGTAACAGCCCTGCGGGTAGTCTCGCCAATTGGCATCTGTGTGCTGAATACGACGATGTGACGGCGTTGCAGCGTATGGCACGTGAATGTGTGGCGGTGACGACTGAGTTTGAGAACGTGCCAGCAGACACCTTGCGCATGTTGTCAGCCAGTTGTCCGGTCAGACCGTCGGCACAGGCCGTTGCTACTGTACAGCATCGAATACACGAAAAACAGTGGTTGCAGGCGCAGGGTTTCGCCACGGCAGCGTTTGCGGTGGTGTCCAGTGAGGATGACTTGACATCGGCTGCCGAATTGACAGGGTTCCCAGCCATTTTGAAGGTGGCGCGTTTTGGTTATGATGGCAAGGGACAAGCACGTGTCGCCTGTTTGGATGATGCGAGGCGGGC
>JAJYGL010000022.1:4522-6368 GCA_021790625.1 Pseudomonadota bacterium
CGCATTTGCTGGAGCGCAAGGCCGAGATTCGCTATGTGGAGGGTTTGCGGGTAACGGATGACGCGGCACTGGCGTGTGCCAAGGAGGCAGTGGGTGAAGTGCGGGTCGAAATCGAAGCCATGCTGTCCACCAGCCTGCTCGATACGCCGATGGCCAATGCGGATATTCGGGTGGTGTCAGGCAATTTTGTGACAGCCAGACCCGTTGGCGTGCGCAATGGCGTGGATTTGTTGCATACTGGCGTGGTGCGCAAAATCAACGCGCAAGCGCTGCGGCAGCGCCTCGATGACAATGACATCGTATTGTTGTCTCCTTTGGGATATTCGCCGACAGGCGAGATTTTTAATCTCACTCTGGAGGACGTGGCCAGTAATGCGGCGGCGGCAGTGCAGGCTGAAAAACTGATTTTTTTGATGGATGCCGAAGGGGTATACGATGAACAGGGGGAATTGCAGACATCGCTGACTGTGCCGGAAGCGACCCGTCTGCTGGCTGGTCGGTCGACGAAAGATGACGACACTGCCTATTATTTGCCCAGTGCCATCCGTGCTTGCCAGCAGGGCGTAGCACGGGTACACCTCATTACCCGTCATGCCGATGGCGCTTTGCTGCGCGAATTGTTTACCCACGATGGTTCGGGCACGCTGCTCACGCGTGCGCGCATGGAAAACTTGCGTCCGGCTCGGATGGATGATGTCGGGCGCATCCAGCAACTCATCAGCCCGCTGGAAGAAAAAGGTGTACTGGTTCGGCGTTCGCGTGAACGGCTGGAAATGGATATCGATCGGTTTGTGGTGCTGGAATATGATGATCGCCTGGTAGGTTGCGCTGCGTTGTACCCTTATCCGGATGATGGTAGTGGCGAGGTTGCCTGTCTGGTGGTGCATCCGGATTATCGCGGGCGGAATTATGGTGATGATTTGCTGTGGGCGGTCGAACGTACCGCACGTTCGCAAGGTTTGCAGCGTTTGTTTGCGCTTACTACCCATACAGAGCATTGGTTCGTGGAACGAGGATTTCGTGTGGCATCGGTGGATAATCTGCCAACCGAGCGGCAGATGCAATATAATGCCGTGCGGCATTCCAAAGTGTTTGTGAAACAGATTGGACGTTAACCCATGAGTTTACCCATGAGCTTACCGATTTTTCCGCGCACGCCGCGACTCGATGACATGGATGTCGAAGCATTGCGTGAACAGATACGTCAATATTTTCACGCCACTTTTTCACGCTACGAACAGTTGTTCGAGGTGTTGTCCGATGAGGCGGCGTGGTACCAGAAACCCATTGCATTGCGTCATCCGCTGATTTTTTATTTTGGCCATACGGCGACATTTTTTGTCAACAAACTATTGCTGGCCGGATTGATTGACCAGCGTATCGATGCCGGGTTGGAATCGCTGTTTGCCGTCGGTGTGGATGAAATGAGCTGGGATGATCTGGATGAGGTACATTATGACTGGCCGACGCTGGATGTCGCGCGCGCGTATCGTGATGCGGTACGCGCCCGGGTCGATGCCGTGATTGCCAACGCGCCGCTGACGGTTCCTGTTGGCTGGGATCACCCCTGGTGGGTGATTTTGATGGGCATCGAACATGAACGCATCCATCTGGAGACGTCTTCCGTCTTGATTCGGCAGCAGAACATCGCCTGGGTGCGGCAACATCCCGCTTTCCCGGCATGCCGGGAAAGCGGTCAACCGCCTGTCGATGAACGGGTGCCGGTTCCGGCAGGCACCGTGCGTATCGGTAAACGGCGCGATGATCCCTATTATGGCTGGGATAACGAATATGGCGAGCATGAGGTGACGTTGCCAGCATTTGAAACCAGTCGCCATTTGGTGAG
>JAJYGL010000135.1 GCA_021790625.1 Pseudomonadota bacterium
CATCACGAAGGATCTGTGCCCGTGCATTGCATTGCCAAACTCGGGGACGGTATGCCGGCATTTGGTATCGTGGCTGCGGTGATGGGGGTGGTGCATACGATGGAATCCGTTGGCGCGCCACCGGCTGAGTTGGGTATATTGATTGCGCATGCGCTGGTGGGGACGTTTTTGGGGATTTTGTTGGCGTATGGCTTTGTAGGGCCGTTGAGTGGTTTGCTGGAACAGAAACTGGATGAATCGAGCAAGATGCTGCAGTGTGTAAAAATTACTCTGCTGGCCAGTTTGAATGGTTATGCCCCTTCGTTGGCGGTTGAGTTTGGTCGCAAGGTGTTGTATTCGACCGAACGCCCCGGTTTTACAGAGCTGGAAGATCACGTGAAGAGAAAATGAAGCTCGTGGTTGCAGCGTGGCTGCAAGATTTGCTGAGTTTGAAGGGTAGTTATGGCTGAAGCGCGTCCGATTGTCGTCAAACGCATCAAGAAAGTGGTCGGTGGACATCACGGCGGAGCATGGAAGATTGCTTATGCCGATTTCGTGACCGCCATGATGGCGTTTTTTTTGTTGATGTGGTTGTTGGGTTCGACCACCAAGGGAGATTTGCAAGGCATTGCCAGTTATTTTGCGACGCCACTCAAGGTGGCGATGGAGGGGGGGTCTGGCAGTGGCGATAGCTCCAGCGTTATCAAGGGGGGAGGCAAAGACCTGACTCGTCAGGAAGGGCAGGTGCAGAATGCCAGTGCAAAATTGCGCAAAAAGACGTTTGACCTGAAAGGGGCGGAAGCCAGCTTGAGGCAACAGGAAAAGCTGCGCCTGGAGACATTGAAAGCCCAGATTCAGGCGGCAATCGACGCCAATCCCATGCTCAAACAATTCAAGAAACAGTTATTGCTCGATATCACGACCGAGGGTTTGCGCATTCAGATTGTGGATGAGCAGAATCGTCCGATGTTTGCGACGGCCAGTGCTGATCTGGAGCCTTACACCAAGGATATTTTGCGTGCAATCGGCCAGATGCTGAATACTGTCCCGAACCGCATCAGCCTGACGGGACATACCGATGCAGCGCCATATGCGAATGGCGGCACGGCATACAGCAATTGGGAGTTGTCCTGCGATCGCGCCAATGCGTCGCGTCGTGAACTGGTTGCCGGCGGCATGAATGAAGACAAGGTATTGCGCGTGGTGGGCATGGCGTCATCGATTCCACTGGACAAGGAAAACCCGATGGCGCCTATTAATCGGCGTATCAGTATCATTGTGCTGAACAAGAAGACCGAAGACGATATTATTCGTGATGGGGCGACGGTGAATACAGTAACCGGCAAGGATTTGTCACCCGGAACATTGGCTCCTGTCCCTGCGCCATCAACGCATGTAAATGGCAAGATAACGCATTGACGGGTTGTTTGGCTGGCAGCGATAATCTTTTGATTTGTCAATTTATTTATTGCTTTTCAGTGTTCAGCGCCCCCGGCTTTGGCGGCAGAAAATGGTGGCTTGGCCAACCAGACCAGGGCAATGAGGCTGAAAAAAATGAGTGATGAAACAAAGAAAACGTCGTTCAGAGCGAGCATGTAAGATTGCCCGCCGATCTGGGATTGCAAGATGGCGTCGCTGGTTCGTTGGGATATGCCTTGCTGTTGCAGTTGGGCAATCAGATGGCGATAATGTGGATCGAAACTGTTGATGCCTTCAGCCAGGCGGCTGTGATGGAATGATTCGCGCCTGTCCCATAGGGCGATACTCAACGACGTGCCAAAACTGCCGCCTATCATACGCATGAAGTTGGAGAGGCCGGATGCACTGGCCAGGCGGTTGTGTGGTAAGCCGGACAGCAGGATGGACATGAGCGGGATGAAGAAAAACGCCATGCCGAGCCCTTGGGCGAAACGTGGTAACGTCAATTGATCGAAGGATGCCTCGGTGTTGAAATTGGATGCCCAGAAAGCGACGCTGCCGAAGGTGAGGAAGCTGAAACTGACTAGCAGGCGCAGATCGATACGATGCATGAAACGGCCAATCAGTGGCGAGAGAAAGACCGGCAGAATGCCCAATGGCGCTGCCGAGAGGCCGGCCCAGGTGGCGGTATAGCCGAGTTGGGTTTGTAGCCACAACGGATAGACGACCACACCGGAAAAGAAAACCATGTAGCCGATGCTGATGGCAAGCGTGCCCACAGCGAAATTGCGCCGCGCGAACAGAGTGATGTCAACTACGGGATGCGTTTCGGTGAGTTCCCAGATGATGAATGTAACCAGGGAAATAGACGATATAATCGCCAACGCGACGATGGCGTGCGAATCAAACCAGTCCAGTTCATTGCCTTTATCAAGCAACAGTTGCAGGCTGCCAACGCCTATAATCAGCAAAAATAGGCCCATCCCGTCGATGGGTTTATTTTCTGTTTCGGTTTCCCGCTTACGCAACATTTGCCAGGTCAGCCAGGAAGCAATGATGCCAACGGGTACGTTGATGTAAAAAATCCATGGCCAGCTCAGGTTGTCGGTAATGTAGCCACCGAGAATCGGGCCAAAAATGGGTGCCAATACGACCGTCATCCCCCATAGCGCCAGAGCCAGTCCTTTCTTTTCATTGGGATAGTTGGACAGCAGCAGACTTTGCGACAAGGGTATCATGGGGCCGGCAACGGCACCTTGCAGGATGCGAAAGCTGATTAGCATGGGCAGATTGCTGGACAGACCACAGAGCATGGACGCCAAGGTGAACAGCAGTGTGGCGATCACAAACAGGCGCACTTCACCAAAACGGCGCGCCAGCCAGCCGGATAATGGTAGTGAGATGGCGTTGCTGACCGCGAACGAGGTGATAATCCAGGTGCCTTGATCAGGGCTGACAGCGAGATCGCCGGCGATGTTTGGAATCGACACGTTGGCAATGGAAGTGTCGAGTACCTGCATGAACGTGGCGAGCGAAAGCCCCAATGTCAGCCAGGCGAGTGCTGCGCCGCGAATGGGTGTTTTGGGGCTCATGGCAACCGGTTTTGCCGGATGATATTGTTGATCATTTGGTTGGCTGGTGTCATGTCCTGCGTCAGTTCATGGGTTTCATACAGGGCGGCGCCATTGGCTGGTGTGTTGAGCACGGGGGCGCCTTGATGTGCGTATTGCCGGACAGTGACAGTGGCAGTGGCTGACAGGCCGAGTTGTAGTGGGCGGCGAGCCAGTTCATCGGAGTGCAGTTTGATGCGTACCGGCAGGCGTTGTACGACTTTTATCCAGTTGCCGGTGGCGTTTTGTGCGGGCAATAATGAAAAAACATTTCCGGTTCCGGCACCCAATCCTTGTACTTCGCCATGGAATACGACGTTTTTACCATAGAAATCGGTGGTAAAACTGACAGGTTGACCTACCCGCATCTGTTGCAACTGGTTTTCTTTGAAATTGGCTTCCAGCCAGATTTGTGTTGGCGGTACCAGAATCATCAAGGGTGTTCGGGGCGTGATGTGTTCGCCGACCTGAACGCTGCGTTTGGCAATGATGGCGTCAGTCGGTGCCAGGATGTGGGTGCGTTGCAAGGCAAGCCATGCTTCGCGCAGTGTGGCTTCGGCATGCAGGATGTCTGGCTGGGTGTCAAGCGTGGTATGCGCAACGATTGCTCTGGCAGCATCGCGCTGACGAATAGCATTGGTTAGTTGTGCCCGTGCGGCAATGACAGCGTCTTGTGCGTGCTGGACATCTTCGCGTGAAATGGCATGGCTGTCATGGATGGTGGTGCGGCGGGCAAGGTCTCCCTGTGCGCGGGCGAGTTCGGCCCGGCGCTGTTGCACCAGGGCGTCCGCAGCTTTTGTGGCCTGATAATGCTGTTCGACATTGCGTACGGTCTGAGCCAGCATTGCCTTTGCTTTGTCGAGTGCAAGCCGGGCGTCGGTTTCATCAAGCGTGAGCAGCGTTGCTCCCTGTTTGACAAATTCCGGCGCGTCGGCGTTGATACTTTGTACGTTGCCGCTGGTTTGCGCCATCAATTGCACCAGATTGCCGGTGATATAGGCGTCGTCGGTGTTTTCTTCAAAGCGGCCGATTGTCCACCAGTGCAGACCGGCATAGGCTGCAGCCAGAACACAGAAGATTGCCAGCAGAAACAGGAACAGGTGTCGTTTTTGTGCCATGATGTCAGTGATTGTCTGGTGAGGTGAGGGTGCCAGCAGGAAAGCCGCCCAAGGCATGGATGACATCCAGCGTGGCATTCATGGTGCTCAGTTTGATGCGGGTTTGAGTTTGTCTGGCTGCTTGTTGTGCCAAAACATCCTGTAAAGCGGGAATGTTGTTGTCCAAGCCGGCTTGCCAACGTTGTTCGGCCAGCTGTTGTGTGTATTGCAGGTGATGGATGAGGTGTTGCTGGGTTTCTTCTTCGCGGGCAAGTGTGTGCAGGTTGGACAACGCGGAGGCGGTTTCTTGCATGGCGTGGAAAATGGTCTGGTTGTAATCTTCCACAGCCATGTCATATCTAGCGTAACTGGCGCCCAACGTGGCGCGAATGGTATTGCGGTTGAAAATAGGCAGATGGACAGCAGGGCCGATTGAAGTCATTTCGCTGTCGCTGTGCAGGATGTTTGCAAAGCCGATACTTTGTAATCCGATGAATCCGGATAAATTGACATCAGGATAAAACTGGATTTTGGCTAGACGGCTCTGGGCCGTGGCCACCTCAATTTCTGCGCGCCGTGCCTGAACATCGGGACGCAGGCCGATCAGATCGGCAGGCAGGTCGTTCGGTAACGTGGGCAAGGCGCCGATGTTGTGGGGATGAATGCTGTCGCCATAGTGTGGCGGCTGGCCTGATAGTGCGGCAATGGTCAGTCGCTCCTGCTGCATGCTGTTTTCCAGAACCAGGTTTTCGTGATCCAGTTTATCCTGTTCGCTCAGCGACGGTGGCAGACGCTGTTCGGAAGCAAGACCGGATGCAAACCGTTCCTTTAGTAATCCGGTGAGTTGATTTCGGGTGGCTTGCATGGCTGCCAGCCGTTTGTGTTGTTCTGTATCGGCTTCCAGTGCAAAATAGGCGCGTGCCAGTGCAATCGAGAGCGCAAGACGGGTGTCATCCGCTTCGGCCTGTGCCGCATTGACGCTACCCAATGCCGCTTGGGCGACTGCACGGTGTTTGCCCCACCAATCCATGTCCCAGGAAAAGTCGGCCATGACCTGACCGAGATTGAAGGTGCTGCCACCAATAGGTGGCGGAAAATAACCTTCTGCGCTGAATTTTTGTCGGGTGGCAGAGCCATCCAGCGCCAGAGACGGATTGAGTTGTGCGCGAGCGAGATTGCCTTCCTGTTCGGCCACCCGGATGCGGGCTTGTGCGCGGGCAACATCTGGCGCGTTTTGTAATGCAGTGCGCATCAACTGGTTGAGTTGCGCATCATGAAAGGTGAGCCACCATTGCGGGTTGATTTGGGCTGTCGTCGGTGAAACGAGAGGTATTGGATGCGCGTGCGGTGCCAGACCAGCGCTGCTGACACAACCGCCAAGCAACGTGGCGGGCAGCAGTCCGGATAACAACCCGGACAGAATGCCATACCGACGATGTCGAAAAAGGGGAATCGTTATTTTGTTCATATGTTGATTGTAACGTGCTAAATTATATCGGTCAATCTGCTGATGCGCCATTTTATCTGGTGTGATATCGGGCGAAATTATGGATATTTACATCTAAAAAACATCATGTTAATTAATTGTGTTGTCGTTGTTTTTTTATCAAGACATCTTGTTGGTTTCAGGCAGCGCGTGTGACTGATGGGGTGATAATGGAAAAATTAGTGCCTGTGGAGAGAGAATGCACGATAGGAATAAGACAGTGTTCGGATTGTCCAGGCTTTGGCGCTTGGTGCAGGAAGGAGGGGATCTGGCCCGGGTGGTCGCACAGGCTGCCGAGGAGCCGGATAATGCTGTTATGTTGATGCAGATGTCTTTTGTTTTGCAGATTACCGGTCAACGGGAAGCGGGATTGGCGTTGCAGGCACGCGCGTTGCAATTACAGCGTCATTTCAGTATCCCGGCTCGACATGAGCCAGTCATGGTACGTGTGTTGGTGTTGTTGCGTGCAGGTGACATGATGGATAACACGCCAATTGATTTCTTGCTGGAGGACAGCGATATCAGCATGGAATATTTATACCTGTCCGAATTCGTAACGGAGTTGGCGGATTGTCCGGCACACGACCTTGTTTTTGTCGCTGTGGGTGAATCTACTGCGAATCGGCCGATGCTGGAGCGTTTGGGTCATGCGTTGCAAAATTGGCCGAGTCCGGTTTTCAACCTGCCACAAAAAATTTGCGGGCTTGCCCGGCACACG
>JAJYGL010000275.1 GCA_021790625.1 Pseudomonadota bacterium
TTTGCAAGGGCATGATGGTCACCATGAATGCGCGAATCGGTCTGACAGCGCAAAGCCAGCGTTGCAAATGGCGTCTTGCCTGTTGATACGGTTGTCCGGCACAGCCAACCGCGCTTGCCTGCCGATAAGGAATATTAACGATTGATCTATCCATCATCTGTGCGTTGGCGCACACAATAGTGGAGCAAGCGCGTAACATCATTCCCGCTCAGCCGAAACCGGCGTCTGGCTATGGGCGGTATCGTTCAGCAAACGATCGGACTCCTGTTTTACCACAGCATAACATTCGCAGGCACGGGATTCCAGTCCTGAACGATCGAGAACGGTAATGTGACCTCGGCGATACCGGATCAGGCCGGCGCGTTGCAGGTTTCCGGCTGCCTCGGTAATGCCTTCGCGGCGCACACCGAGCATGCCGGCAATCAATTCCTGCGTTATGGTCAGTTCGTCTGATGGCACGCGATCGAGCATCAACAGCAGCCAGCGGCACAATTGTTGTTCCACCGAATGATACCGGTTACAAACTGCGGTCTGGGATATCAGCGTGATCAAAGACTGGGTATAACGCAACATCAAATGCATCATCGGGCCGGCGAGATTGAATTCCGCCATCAGCGCACCCGTTTTCAGCCGGTAGCCATACCCAGCAGTTTGCACGACGGCTCGATTGAGCGTGGTAACGCCGCCTAAGAAAAGCGCGATACCGACGACACCCTCACGACCTACACCAGCAATTTCTACCGCAGCGCCGCTTTCCATTTCGTAATACAGAGACGCGATGGCGGTCGTTGGAAAATAGGCATACGGCAGCCGCCCACCGGATTCATGCAACGCTTCACCCAACAGCATGGGCACCAGTTCCAGGTCAGGAGAAATACGTTCGAATTCAGCCGGTGACAACGCGGCGAGCAACCGGTTCTGATCGGGGTGGTGCGAAATGTGCATGTACGGTTTCAAAATAAGCATTGCATTCGGCGGGCACAGAAACCTCATTGGATCTCATCGTGCATCTCATCGGTATGTCGGACATATTACTCTCATTTGCGTTTGCGTTGTGTGCGTCAACCCACAGATTTTTTATTGGGAAAAACGTACCATACCTTCACTCGCTTTTCCATCTGATCTCGCTCCTGCGCGGGATTACCTGGGGAAATATCACACAATCAGGGAGATCGTGGAACAACCTACCGTGTCAACGCCGCCGCCTTCTGATCACCAGGACACTTCGCCAAAATCCGAACAGGATCAAATCAGCCAGAATATCGAGGCCGTGCTGGATTTCTACGCGCGCGAAGAACAAAAGGTCGGCCAATGGCAGCGCATGCTCGAACGGATCAGTTTATTCATCGGTCAGCCGTTTTTTCCCGGTTTCGTTCTACTGTTTATCGCACTCTGGATACTTGCCAACACCGTCTTGCGTCTGTTTGGACAGGCTGCCTTCGATCCGCCGCCTTATGCTTGGCTGCAGGGAATTATCGGTTTAAGCGCCTTGTTGACGACAAGCATCGTGTTGGGTAAACAGAACCGGCTTTCCAGACTAGAGGAACATCGGGCGCACCTGGATTTGACAGTGACATTACTGACCGAGCAAAAAGCGGCGAAACTGATTGACCTGCTGGAAGAATTGCGGCGCGATTTGCCCAATGTCAAAAACCGTCATGATCCCGAGGCAGCAGCGTTGCAGCAGTCCATGAACCCCGATCTGGTGCTTGCCGCACTGGATGAACTCAACGAATCGGGCGAGCGATTGAAACCCGACGCTGAAGCGAAAGCAGTGGACGCTGGCAATGCTCAAGAAAATCAATAATGCAGCCCATCTTTCTTATTTCCACATGAGATTGCGATCCGCTTTTACCGCAGCACGCATGGGACGGGGCTTGGCGGGCGAACTGCCGCGTTGTGCCGCTGGTCAAGGAGAATAACCCTTGGAGAATAACCCTTGACGGCGCGTCACGCCTCGCATTTCATCCCGCCAGGCCGCCGTCGCGGCCATGTGGGAATAGATCAGCGGTTCCCTAACTTGCTTGGGGTGTGGCACACTGATTTGTCCTGGCTTGTTGGGGTGGGTAAAAATATGATGGTTACCTTTCACGCCACGCAGCGTCCAACCGTCTTCTTCAAGTTGCTTGATGATCTGCCTGCTGTTCATGGTGGGTATGATAACCACTCAATTGAAATAATCAATACCATAACGTTACGTTATGTTACGGTAATATGGAAAACGGGCAGCGCCGATCGGCTGCGGTAAGAAGCCACCTTAAACTCGATACATGATTGTCTTGACTAATGGGTCCACTTCGGCCATTCCTCGATCGTGTTGCCGTGGTTCCCAAGGAATTTCCGGGTCAGACGCTCCGATGATCTGACACCGGATCGTTGCCCGAGCCATGTCGTTGTGGTGAGGCATTCATGTTGGTTTTATAGAACTGATAGTTGTTGCGACCGTTTGCCTTGGCGTGATACATCGCGGTGTCCGCGTTTTGCATCATGGCGTCCAGGTTCGTGCTGTCATCCGGATAGACACTGATGCCAAGACTGATGGAAACCGTGATTTCGTGTTCACCAATAGAATGCGGGGTTACGAATGCGGCAAGCAGTTTTTCCGCGATCAGGGTTGCGCCTTTAGGTTGTTCTGTTTCCGACAGCAAGATGACGAATTCATCACCGCCCTGACGGCACACCGTGTCAGTCGCACGCACGCATTCGGTCAACCGCTTCGCAACCGACTGCAGCAATCCGTCGCCAATCGCATGGCCGAGTGAATCGTTGATCTGCTTGAAATTATCCAGATCGAGAAACAGCAAGGCAACTTGTTGGTGATGCCGATGCGCAAGCCCGATTGCCCGCCCGAGGCGTTCTGTCAGCAACATGCGGTTGGGCAAGCCGGTGAGAAAGTCATGCTGCGCCATATGCGCCATCTTGCGAGCCGTGGTGCGTGATTCGCTGACATCATGGAATACGATCACCGCGCCGGTAACCTTGCCATCCCGGTTGTGAATGGGGGCGGATGAATCTTCAATCAATGATTCGAATCCGTCGCGACGAATCAGAATGGCATTGGCCGCCAGTTCCACTGCCTTATCTTCGGTAATGGCGCGTTGCGCCGGATTTACGGCGGTCATGCGTGTGACGCCGTCAATGAGGCGGAATACTTCGGCCAATGGCCGATGCATGGCATCCGTCCGTGACCAACCGGTTATTGCCTCCGCTACCTGATTCATATAACTGACCCTGCCCGCCAGATCGGTGACCAGAACGGCGTCTCCTATGGAATCCAGTGTCACCTGGGCGCGCTCTTTTTCATTGAATAGATCTTCTTCGGCAAGGAGCAGCCGGTGTTCGTCCAACTTGCGCTCAGTAATGTCCTCGATGGTCTGCACATGGCCGCACACCGCGCTTGCACCCATGGCGGCGCCATTGACACGGGTCCACACGACGCTGCCATCCTTGCGCAAAAAGCGATACTCTGTCTTGAACGGCGTGATGTTGTGCGCTGCTTCATGCCATTCAGCGAGCACCCGTTGGCGATCTTCAGGGTGAATCGCCAGACTCCAGTTAGTGCCCAATGCCTGTTCATTACTCAGTCCAGCTATTTTTTGATAGGCTGCATTGGTATAGACACACAGGCCTTGGGCATCGGACACAAAAATACCCAGCGGAGAGGCATCGCTCATCGCCTGAAAACGTCCTTCGCTGTCGCGCTGCGCGTCTTTGGCGATCTTGCGCTCGATCAGGTAATTCAACGCTCGCGGCATCCAGTATGCATCCATATGTTTTTTGGCGAAATACTCATGTGCGCCGTGTTGTATGGCTGCTTCATCGATCTTGTCGCTCAAACCCAGAACCAGCGCATGCGGCGCGACCTGCATTACCTGATCGATCATGGTGACACCCTGACCATCGGGCAATGCCAGGTCAAGCAGCACCACGTCAAAGCGTTCCTGATGCATATGTTCAAGGGCTGCGGAAAGCTGTGTCACCCATTTGATATGGAACCGGCTGTCTTTGGCTTTTGCGATAGCGTCTTGTATCTGTCCGGCATCCGCAGGATCGTTCTCAACAAGAAGGACACTTGTCATTGATTGATGCATGCTGGTTCTCCTGAAATTATCGAATCGGTCATGTGCCCCCTTGTGTCATCTCAACAAATGAATGTCGCCAGTACCGAACAATCCGACCAAACCAATAATGATCAGATAAATCGCGACAATATAATTCAGCAGGTTTGGCGCAACCAGTATCAAAATGCCTGCAATCAAAGAAACTATCGGGGTAAGGCTGGTATGGATGTTCATATTGCTCTCCTGAGTCAAGGGTGAACGGTGGTGGATACGGTCATGATGCTCACTTCAACCGCGTGATGCTGACGATCGTCTGTCAGCGGAATATTTGTGTCAGGGCTAAGGTTGCCATCCACGGTTACAGATAGCACACTGACAGACATTGGTGGCGTGTGTGCCGCTTCAACGCGCGTGACGGTAATGTGGTAGAACGTCTCGCGATAACGATAATGAATCTTGTATGAATTCCAGTGGGCAGGAATGCAAGGTGCCATGCGCAGATGGTCTACTTCCAGATGCAAGCCCAGCAGTGTTTCCACAGTCAGCCGGTACATCCAGCCTGCTGCGCCGGTATACCATGTCCAGCCGCCCCGACCGGTGTGCGGCGCTGCGGCGTAAATATCCGCACTCATCACGTAGGGTTCGACCTTGTAGCGTTCGATCGTTTCGGCCCGGCTGCCATGGTTGATCGGATTCAGCATGGCGTATAACTCCCAGGCGCGCGCTGAGTCGTCCAGCATGGCAAACGCCATGGCGGCCCAGATTGCCGCGTGGGTATATTGCCCACCGTTTTCGCGTACCCCCGGGACATAACCTTTGATATATCCGGGTTCAAGTGCGGAGGTGTCAAAAGGTGGTGCCAGCAACTGGATGATTTGCGCATCACGTCGCACCAATCGTTGATCGACTGCCGCCATGGCCTGCCGCGCGCGCACGCGTTCGCCGCCACCGGAAATGGTTGCCCAACTCTGGCTGATCGAATCGATTTGACATTCTTCGTTCTCGATTGAACCCAAGGGTGTGCCGTTATCAAACCAGGCGCGCCGATACCAGCCGCCATCCCAGGCATGCGCCTCGATATTGGCGCGCAACAGCATCGCTTGTCTGCTGCACGTGTCGGCAAATACTGTATCCCCGCGTTTGTCTGCCAAACCCGCAAACAACTGAAGATTTTCATACAGAAACCAGGCCAGCCAGACACTTTCGCCCCGCCCCTCGTGGCCAACCAGATTCATGCCGTCGTTCCAGTCACCGCCACCCATCAGCGGCAGTTGATGGATGCCGAACGTCAGCCCATGCTTGATGGCCCGCACGCAATGTTCATACAGGCTGGCCGTTTCGACGGAACGCTGTGGTTGGTCGTAGTACGCTTCCTGTTCCAGATCCAGACTGCGGCCCTCAAGAAAATTTACAGACTCGTCCAAAATGCCGGTATCGCCTGTTGTGAGCACGTAATGGCAGCAGGTGTATGGGAGCCACAGATAATCGTCGGAGAAATGGGTGCGCACACCCTGTCCATTGGGCGGGTGCCACCAGTGTTGCACGTCACCCGGTTGAAACTGCCGCCCGGCGCAGCGGATCAACTGTTCGCGTGCAAGCCAAGGCGTGGTGTGCAACAGTGCCATGCTGTCCTGTAACTGATCACGGAAACCGTAAGCACCGCCCGACTGATAATAACCGCTGCGCCCCCACAGTCTACTGGAAAGTGTCTGATACACCAGCCAGCCGTTTGTCAGCACGTCCAGTGCCGGATCGGGTGTTTCCACATGGACGGCACCCAGCGTATGGTTCCAGTAGCCCCAAACCGCTTCCAGCGCCTGCTTTGCGTGCGCCGGTTCGGCGAAGCGCTGGATGAGCGACCGGGCTTCATCGTTATTGCTGCCCGCCCCGAAAACAAACACAATTTCGCATGTCTCTCCTTCGGCCAGTCCAATCTGTGTCTGCAACGCGGCACAAGGGTCAAGACCTGCCCCGGTCCTGCCTGACAAGCGCTTGCGGCGCATGGCTGCCGGGTTGGTCAACGAGCCGTTACGGCCAATGAATTCGGTACGGTTTCCGCTCAAAGCGCGCGCCGACCCGCCAGACTGCGTACTGCTGACATGCGCAAAAACCACCCGATCAGCGCATTCGCGGCCATAGGCATTGTGGGCAAACAGCCCTCCGCTGAGCGTATCCGCCTCGGTCACAATGTGCATCAGATTGGCATGCCGCCATTCGCCTAACACCAGCTCCCAGTATCCAGTCAA
>JAJYGL010000172.1 GCA_021790625.1 Pseudomonadota bacterium
CATCCGCGATAAATCCTTCCCAAATTCCTGATTCATCGTCACGCAAATTCAGCGCATTGATTGTTGCATCCCAATGATTAAAATCACCAATCACCGAGATGTTGGCGGCATTTGGCGCCCATACTGCAAACCAAATACCCTTGACGCCTTTAATTGTGCGTTTGTGAGAACCAAGCTTTTCGTACAGGCGAAAATGATTGCTTTGTTTAAATAAATAAATAAATAAATTATTAAATATCGTGCTCTGTCAGCACGCTAGTGTTCAACCTTGTTGCCTTGGTGAGATTTGTTAACGAAGGCATTTCTTGCTGGACAGCTTTAATTTGAATGAACTTTTAAATTATTGTGTACGGCCCTTACTGATTTTATGTCTGTCGCAAGTGCCGTGGCACGAGCGGATTCTTTAGTGCTCTTAACGGTTCCGGTTAAATCGACAACACCATGATCGGTGCGAACGCTGATGTCTCGCCCTTTCACTAATTTGTCTTCAGCAAAACTTGCTTTGACTTTTGCGGTGATGGCCGCATCATCCAGATATTCACCCGTGGTGTCGGTTGACGTATCTGTTGCATAAGAGAAAACCGGCGCGAGCAGTGCTGCGGCCAAGATAATTCCTCCGACAAATTTGATAGTGGTTTCTTTGACTTGATCTTTGTTCATGGGGCTCTCCTGATAATATTTGTTAAGATTTGACGAGGTGTTCTGGTTGTTACTTGATGCATCACCGATGCTCACCGATGCTCACCAAACGCTTGTCGGAGGTTTTAAAAAAGCAGCCCCCTTTATTTTTTGGCTGAGCATATATTCATCTTCATGAATATACTCATCATCGTAGGACGTCATGTTCATCTTTTCTGTGCGTTGCCGAACATAGTGCGCAGCCAAATATCACGGGTGATTCGTCAGCGTTGATTGACGTAGTATTCTTGATGGGTCTGGGTGAGATGGCATCAGCGTCTGCGGCGCCAGATTGAAGAATCTGTATGCAAAGGAACCGCTGGTTTATTCCCACATGGCCACGATGACGATCGGGTGGGCGATCTGGCGGGCGATTGGGTAGGTGATTGGGTAGAATCGATCAGTGGATTTTTAGTACGGTCAGCGTGATTGCCAGCCAACCGATGCCAGTGATGATCAGGTGCGGGTCGGTCATTAAATCTTTTGCTGTGTCGCCACCCCGGGCATGGTGGTGCAGCAGGTATAAATAGCGGAATATGCCATAAATGACAAAGGGCAAGGTGTAAAACAGTGCCTGGGTGCCATGGACTCTGACGGTTTCCGGACTGACTGTGTACAAGCCATAACTCAGAATCGTGCAGGCGGCCGTAATGCCAGTGAGTTGGTCGAGTACCACAGGGCTGTAATCATCCAGCACGCGCCGTATGTTGGCGTGGTTTGCCTGCCCCGAGTTTTCCAGCAGCAACAATTCGGCGCGACGTTTGGCAAAACCGAGAAACAGGGTCAGCATCAATCCGGTCAGTAGCAACCATTGTGAAGGCGCGATATTGACGCCCAGCGTGCCGGCGAGAATGCGCAGCATGAAACCTGTCGCGATGATGAACACGTCGAGGATGACGACGTGCTTCAGACGCAACGAGTAGGCAATGTTGATGAGCAGATACAGGACAATGAATGTAACCGCTGTCCAGCCAACCCTTGTTGCGATGCTGAAAGCCAATAATGCCAGAAATCCGGTAAGCCACCAGGCAGTGGGGATGCTAACCGCACCGCTGGCGATGGGACGGTGGCGCTTGGCGGGATGCAAGCGGTCTGCCTGGACATCAAAAATATCGTTGAAGACGTAGACACAACTGGCGGCCGCACAAAATGCCAGAAAAACCAGTCCGACATGAACAATGTCTGTCAGAGTTCTGTTTTGCGCGAATATGATGCCAAGCCAGACAAAACCGTTTTTAAGGTATTGGTGAGGGCGAATCAGTTTGATTATATTGTGCATATCGATTTTTCCTGCAAGGCAGGGAATCGGATTCTTACCCGGGTTGGATGAGCCAAAAATGGTTTGTCGATAATTGTTGGCTTGAAATTATACCGGAAGGAGTGAATCAGAACCGGGAAAAGTAAAAAAACCGCTGGTTGACCAGCGGTTTTCAGGGTGGTGTCAATAACCGTCATGCAAGATCATTTGCCGGGGCAGATATCTTCATTTGATGGCACTTTACCTGCAAGAAGCAGGAATTGTGCAAAGGGTCCCATGACGCCCATGGCTTCCCATTTCGGGCCTTTAAACAGCAAATCGCCAAACATCATGGCGTGCATCGGGCCATATTTGCCAGCGCCCATGTTGTGCCAATCCTTGGTGTCGGCATACATCAGGTAGTCGACAGAATAGTTGAGCGTCTGGTGTTCAACCTTGCCACCATAGCCGCATACGGCCTTGCCGTCTTTGTCATCGATGCGTAACTCGACCTGTTTGTGGCCCTCACAGTCGTTACGATACATGTGAATAATCTTGTAACCACGGCCACTGTTGTTGCCAATCCATTTCCCACCCAGCCCGTTGACCAATTGGGGTGTGTTGTTCCAGGCGGTACAAGCCTGGGTAGCCCATTCATCGGACATGAACACTGGTTTGTCATCGGCCAGCGCTAGCGCACTGCTGGCGACAGTCATAAAAATGGCGGTTTGTACGAAGCGTTGCAGAAAGCGAGGTGATTTCATCCGTTGGTCTCCATCTTGATTATATTGGCTGTTTGTTTATTTCGTTTTAGTTATGGAACCGCTGATTGACCCCTCCATGAGCCGCGTCGCGAGCATGTGGGAGACAATCAGCGGTTCCTTTGATTTCGGCACAGTTCCCGAAGCGGTTACGTTACCCGCTTCGGCGCTGGCTGTCAAATGTTGCATAAATGTTGCAGTTGATGTTGCAGTTGATGTTGCACACCGAGGCGTCGTGATATTGGTTGTGAGATATTGTGAGATATCGATAGCGTCAGCAATGTTGCAACATATCCCGGAAGGCGTCTTCAAACAGGCGCAACCCTTCTTGTTGCAATGTATCGCCAACTTGATCCAGGAAAATGCCCAGATCTTCAATGCCGCGATAATCCTGCTCGACCTGGTCGATATTTTGTTCAATTGTGCTTGCAACATGACCGTGATCACGAAAGGCGTTCAACGTGGCGTCCGGGACGGTATTGATGGTTTCGGCACCAATCAGGTTATCCAGATACTGGACATCAGAATAGGCGGGATTTTTGGTGCCGGTGCTGGCCCACAACAGGTATTGCGGGCGGCAGCCTGTGTTGGCAAGTTCGGCAAATTTACTGCCGTGAAAAACGGTTTTATACAACTGGTAGGATAGCTTGGCGACGGCCAGTGCTGCGCGTCCGCGCAATGCCAACGCTTGTTCGCTGCCCAATGCTGTCAGCAATGGGTCGACGTGGCTGTCGATGCGTGACAGAAACAGGCTGGCAACGGCTTTGACCCGTTCCGGGCTGCCGCCATTGGCAACCAACCTGTGCAATCCGCGCAGATAGGCGGCAAAAACGGCTGAAGTTTGTTGCAGAGAAAACAGCAGGGTGACGTTGACCGAGATGCCCTCGCTGGTGAGTTGTTCAAATGCCTGAATGCCGGCAAGGGTGGCAGGTACCTTGATCATCAGGTTGGGGCGGTTCACGGCTGCGCGCAGACGACGTGCTGCATGCAGGGTGCCTTCGGTATCGTCTGCCAGAAATGGCGAAACTTCGAGACTGACGTAACCATCGTTACCCTGCGTCGTGTGCCAGGTTTCGTGCAAAATGTCACAGGCAGCCTGGATGTCGGGAATGACCAGCGCTTCGTAACGTGCTTCGGCGTCATCAAGACGCGCTTTCAGCGCGATCATATCGTCGTGGTAGTACGGGCTTTCGGTGATTGCCTTGCGAAAAATAGCCGGGTTCGACGTGACGCCGGAAACACCGTCTTCATTGACCAAACGTGCAAGGTCACCTTGCGCGATCAGGGTGCGTGACAGATTGTCCAGCCAGATGGACTGCCCCCAGGTTTTGATGCTGCCAAGTTTGCTCATATTGTCTCCTTTGCCTATGTGCCTACGTGCCTATGTGCCTATTTGCCTATTTGCCTATTTTTAAGCCATTCAGCCAGCCAGTCGGATTTTACCTGCCTGATGGTAACGCTGTTTTGAGATTTGTGCCATCTTGCTGTGATGATAATTTTAAGGAAGATGGGATGGATGCCATAGAACTGTTGTGAACGGCAAATTTGCGCTATGCTGGCAGCAGATTTTTGCAGGATATCACAATGCCGGATTATGCGAGTATCGAACAAACGATAGGTCATACACCATTGGTAAAATTGCAGCGCTTGCCTTGTGGTCGTGGCAATACAGTATTGTTGAAGCTGGAGGGCAACAATCCGGCCGGGTCGGTGAAGGACAGGGCGGCGTTTAGTATGATTCATGGTGCGGAAGCTCGCGGCCTGATTCGACCCGGCGATACCCTCATCGAGGCGACCAGCGGCAATACGGGTATAGCCTTGGCCATGGCAGCAGCGGTACGGGGGTATCGTCTGGTTATTATCATGCCAGAGCACATGAGTATCGAACGGCGGCAAATCATGCGGGCTTATGGCGCTGAGTTGGTCTTGACCAGCAAGGCCGGTGGCATGGAGGCCGCCATCACGCTGGCACGGCAGATGCAGCAGGCCGGGCAGGGCATCATTCTTGACCAGTTTGGTAACGCAGATAACCCCATGGCGCATGTTTTGGGGACTGGCCCCGAGATTTGGCGCGATACGGACGGGGAGATTACCCACTTTGTCAGCAGCATGGGCACCACGGGCACGATAACTGGTACGGCCCGTTACCTGAAAGCGCAGAATCCGGCGATTCGCATTGTTGGCGTACAACCGGCGGCTGGGGCGGAAATTCCGGGTATTCGTACTTGGCCAGCCGAGTTTTTGCCGGCGATTTATGATGCGTCGCTGGTTGATGAAGTGATGTATGTCAGTCAGACTGACGCGGAAGAAACGGCGCGTGTGCTGGCGCGGCAGGAAGGCATTTTTGCCGGTATTTCTTCTGGCGGGGCGGCGTGGGCGGCGCTGACGCTGGCGCAGCAGACCAGTGATGCGACCATTGTTTCGATTGCCTGTGATCGCGGCGATCGTTATTTGTCGACGGGCGTCTTTCCGGCTGTATGATGATAATGCAAGGGCACAGATACAGATAATGGCATAGAATGGATGACGGATTTTTTATGCAGGCAGCGCTTGAGTTGGCGCAGACAGCGGGTGAGCACGGGGAAGTACCGGTGGGGGCTGTGCTGGTGCGTGAGGGTGTGATCGTCGGGCGGGGCGCAAATGCACCCGTTTCTTTGCATGACCCGACTGCTCACGCGGAAATTCTGGCCTTGCGCGATGCAGGAAAAAATCTGGGCAACTATCGTTTGCCCGGGTTGACCTTGTATGTGACGTTAGAGCCGTGCGCGATGTGTGTGGGCGCTATTTTGCACGCACGGGTGGCACGGGTGGTGTTTGGTGCGGCTGACCCCAAGACCGGCGCCGCAGGCAGCGTGCTGAACCTGTTTGCTGAACCACGTCTGAACCATCATGCCTTGTTGCAGGGTGGTGTGATGGCGGAAAGCTGCGGGGCATTGTTATCGGCATTTTTTGCGCAGCGCCGTCAACAGCGCAAAACGGAAGAAGGTGAAAAGACAGCGTGAATCGGGTACAGGTAGATGTGGCGCAGCAGCGTTTATCCGTGCTGGATGAACGAGGCAATATATTGGCCCGGTATCCGGTATCGACGGCGTTGTTGGGTACAGGGCAACAGCAGGGCAGTTTTCAGACACCATTGGGTCGCCACGTCGTGGCAGAGAAAATTGGTGCGGATGCGCCTTTGTACGCAGTGTTCCGCGTACGGCAGTTGACGGGCGAAATCTGGACAGCGGCACATTCGGTCGCTGAACCGGATCGCGACTGGATTCTGACGCGCATTCTGTGGTTGGCCGGTGCGGAACCGGGCAGGAATCAGGGCGGTGACGTGGATACTTTGGCGCGTTATATTTACATTCACGGCACCAGCGATGAGCATTTGTTGGGGCAACCGGCATCACATGGTTGTATTCGTATGTCCAATTATGATGTAATGAACCTGTTTGACGCGATCGATGTCGGAAGCATTGTCGATGTGGTGACGGGCGAATCGGAAGGAGAGCGAAGTGAATCTTGATGGCTTGTATTGGCAGGTGGTGAAATCGATGGCGGGTGTCATGATGGCGGGCGCAGTGACGACCGCATACGCCGCTTTGGGGGATACAT
>JAJYGL010000105.1 GCA_021790625.1 Pseudomonadota bacterium
GCTGAGAGGTGCCTAATCACGCAGCATGATCAACTCCAACAGAGTCAACTTCACGTTACCAAACCGGCGTTATCAACCGCAATGTTGCCAATGGGCCATTTCCGCACCACCACACCGACAGACAGAAGGATGAAATAAATCATGGCAGGTCATTTTCCATTCAGTGGCAACACCAATCGCGTCAGCGTGTTTGCCTTTTATGAACGCTACGGTCTGAATGCAGCATTGCAAGAAAGATACTACAAATGGTGGTATGACTGGGCCAAGAAAATGGTACTGGCTGACCCTGACCTTTCCGCCAGCAAGGGACTGGAATTCACCCATTTTCCATTTGGCCAACATGCACATCAGGACTTTCACCTGCGCCAGGGCACATGGACGACATCACTGATTGACCTGGGCGCCTTCATCAAAGGCTCCCTGCTGCCCAAGCTAAATGACGAACAGTTGCACCATTTGGAAGAAGAACACCATCACATGCTGCATGAACTCGAAACCGAAGCCAAAAAAACGCCACGCGAGCCTCAACCAGAGCTGGGCTGGTTCCGCCATTCCTGAGCTTGCCTCATCTGCGAATCGCACCATTTTTGCGCGATTCGCGGCGGCCAACCCACACCCGACCACCGAACTGAGATACAGCAGCAATTTTGAATTGTTGGTGGCGGTCATTTTGTCTGCGCAAGCCACGGATAAAAGCGTCAATCTGGCAACGCGCGAATTGTTTCAGGTAGCCGCGACACCCAGCGCCATGCTTGCGCTTGGCATTACGGGGCTAGAACACCATATACGCCGAATCGGCCTGTACCGTTCCAAAGCCCGCCACATCATCGCCACCTGCGAACAGCTTATCAATCGGCACGATGGAAAAATTCCGAACGATAGAACCGCGTTGGAAGCGCTGCCCGGCGTTGGCCGAAAAACCGCGAATGTCATACTGAATACCGCTTTTGGTCAACCGGTCATCGCCGTGGATACCCATATTTTTCGTGTCGCTAACCGTACCGGCATGGCGCCCGGCAAAAATGTCACTGAGGTTGAACGACTGCTCATGCAACGCATTCCGGCTGAATATCAAACCGACGCCCATCACTGGCTGATTTTGCATGGACGTTATACGTGTACGGCACGCAACCCATTGTGTCAGCAATGTATCATGGCCGATCTTTGCCTCTGGCCTGACAAAACAGCACCATGATTGCCACGCCATGATTGCCACGCCATGATTGCTACCGGTCTTGCCATGGGAGCTACGGCCACCCCCGCTCTTGCCGCAGAAGCGGTCGCCGCGGCGATAGCCAGACTGGATGGCAGCCATGCCACCGGTGTGCTGCTATTCTTGACCACGGCTTTTGCCCATAACCCGCAACCCGCTCTGCTGGCTGCCTCACGTCAGAGCCAATGTCTGCAAATTGCCGGTTGCAGCGCAACTGGCATTTTTACCGAACAAGACTGGGTACTCGATGCGCCGGCTGCTGCCGCCATGGTTTTTACCGAGCCTCACTCGTTGTTGCCAACCCCCTCTCCCACCGATGACGATATTTTATTATCGCTCGCCGCCCCCAATGCCATCCATCGGGAATGGCTGGATCACCCCGGTATCCGTTTGGGAGGTGTATCAGGTGACGTCACAGGTGGCGGTTCATGGAAAGTCTGGCAACTGGGAAAAATACAGTCAAGCGGACACGTCGACCTGCGCATCCCGGGATTCACCACAGCCATTGGTGTCTCGCATGGCATTCGCGCCCTCACCCGCCCGCTCACTGTCACTCACAGCAAGGGGTTTGAGCTGGGTGCACTGGATTTTCAACCAGCGCTGCACAGCCTGTTACGTGAATTACCGCTGGAAGCCCGCGAAGAAACGCATATTCCGCTGCCACGTATTCTGGCAGCGATTATTCACGGCGAGCCCGACCATGCACTGTCAGAAGGTCGATATGAATTAATACCGGTTATCGCCATTCATCCCGAACGGCACAGCCTGACACTGGCGAGTCAACTCCCACCCGGCAGCAAAATGTTCTGGGCGCTACGCCAACCTCTTGCCGCCGAGGCCAGCTTGCGCCGCGCCATTGAACGCTGCCAGCACCAATCCGGACAACAAGCGAGTTTCGCCATCATGGTCAACGCTCTGGCGCGAGGACCCGGTTTTTACAACGGAGATGACCGCGATTTGCACATCTTGCGACAAGAATTTCCTGCGCTTCCCATTATCGGATTCTATGGCAACCATCAGATTGCCGCCATCAACCAACGTAACCAACTACTGGAATATGCCAGTATTTTCGGAGTATTCAGTCATGTTTGATCTATCGCGTGAGCAGGCCCGCCAACATTTCATCCGTGCCTGGCAGCAACGAGAATCGCCAGTACAGGATGCGCTGGCCAAAAAAATCATCGACATTGCCTCACAACACCCGGAATATCACCAATGGCTAAATGAAGAACAATGGCAACAGGATTTTTTGCCAGAACAAGACAATCCCTACCTGCACATGTCGCTTCATCTGGCTTTGACCGAGCAACTGGATATCGATCAACCACCCGGCATTCGAACTGCGTACCAACGACTGATAACCAAATGGCAAGACTCGCACCACGTCCAGCACATCATGATGGACTGCCTGATGCAGGCTATCTGGCAATCACAGCGTGATAACACGGAATTCAGCGTCACAAACTACTTTGACTGTCTGAAAAGAAGTGGTTGATAAAAATCGTTAAAGAAGATGGGATGTTTTTGACGTTGAAGCATGTTGGCGCCACAAATAACGATAAATGAAGCCAGGAAACGCCATCACCGCAAACATGCAACCGGTCACCACATAAAACTCCCAGTCCTGATGCTGGGCAGGCTCCACTTTCTGTTCCAGCAAATAACCCGCCAAACCAACCAGTCCATACAGCAAAATCAATTCCAGCAACCGCCAGCCAAATGCTTTACGCGACGTTTTGATCGGAAAAACGAACAAAATCCGCTCAAATATGAAAGGCAGGTTAGCGGCAATCATCGCCAATCCCAACAATACTGCGACCGCACTGTTCATAATGATTGCTCCACTGCATACAGACAAACCGACATCAACGCCTGAGGCAAAATACCCAATGCCAATACGGCCAACCCGTTTACTCCCATCAATACACGCATGTCCAATGCCGGACGAATGTCGTGCGTATCAACCGGTGCTTCAAAATACATCAATTTGACAATCCGCAAATAATAAAATGCTCCAATCAACGAGAACATGACGGCAACGACAGCAAGCCACGTATAACCGGCATTCACCACGGCCTGCAGCACCGCCAATTTGGCATAAAAACCAATCGTCGGCGGGATACCCGCCAACGAAAACATCAACAGCAGCATCAGGAAGGCATACCAAGGATTACGCTGATTCAAGCCCTTGAGGTCCTCCAGCTTATCAGCCTCGAAACCGCGCCTGGACAGCAACATAATCATACCGAAACTTCCCAACCCCGTGATGACATACGCGACCACATAAAACATGGCTGAACTATAACCATCGATACTGGCGGCAAGGATTCCGAGTAACAGGAAGCCCATATGGGCTATTGTCGAATAAGCCAACATCCGCTTCAGATTGGTCTGGGCAATGGCGGTAATATTACCGATTGCCATCGATAATACCGACAGAATCACCAACATCTGCTGCCAGTCGCCCGCCAACGCCACCAAGCCTTGCGCCAACAAACGAATAACGAACGCAAAAGCAGCCAACTTGGTGGCAGTGCCAATAAACAATGTCACCGCCGTTGGCGCGCCCTGATAAACATCCGGCACCCACATATGAAATGGTGCCACCCCAAGTTTGAACGCAATACCTGCAACGATAAACACCAAACCGAACGCCAACACAGTGCTGTTACCCACCCCGGCCTGTAATAACAACCCAATCTGCGTGATATCCAGTGTGCCCGTAGCGCCATAAATCATCGACATGCCGTACAACAACATGCCAGAAGCCAACGCGCCCAAAATAAAGTATTTCATCGATGCCTCAGCGGCCAGCGCAGAATCACGCTGCATCGCCACCAACGCATACAACGACAGGCTCAACAGCTCCAACCCCATATACAGCGTCAGGAAACTGCTCGCCGAAATCATCACCATCATGCCCAGGGTAGCAAACAACAGCAATGCAAAAAACTCGCCCCGGAACATACCGCGCTTGTGCAAATATTGGCGGGAGTACACCAGCACTGCCGCAACCGTCACATACAGCATAAGCTTTAGCGTACCTGATAACAGGTCATCGACAAACATGCCATGCATCGTATACGTTACCGTACTACCGGTCATGGTCGCGAAACTTAGCCAGCCACACCCAAGCAATGCTGCCAGGGTAAGCAAATATGTCACGTGACGGCGACGATCCGACAAGAACAGGTCAAAAATCAGAATGAAACAGGTTGCTGCCAACAAAAATATTTCTGGTAGCATCGGCATCAAATCGCGAACGGAAAAATTCATGAATATCCCTTTATTATTCTGTGGCTATGACAATTGACCATGGCAATCGACTATGGCAATTGGCTATGGCAACTTGCTCTGCGCCACATGCGCCAGCAGATTATTCACGGAACTGTGCATAATCTCGGTCAATGGCAACGGATACAGACCCATACCCAGCACAAGTACTGCAAGCACTGCCAACATGAAAAACTCTCTTGGCACCAGATCGCGTAATTTAGCCACTTCGTCCCGCACCACGTCACCAAATACAACTCGTTTATACATCCACAATGTATAAGCTGCACCCAGAATCAATGTAATGGCTGCCAGAAACGCATACCAGAAATTCACTTTCATGGCTGCCATAATCACCATGAATTCACCCACAAATCCACTCGTACCCGGTAATCCGACATTCGCCATGGAAAATAACATGAAAAACGCCGCAAAAACCGGCATGACTTTGGCCAAACCACCATAATCACTGATTTGGCGCGAATGTAACCGGTCATACATGACGCCAACCGACAGGAACATGGCAGCCGAAACAAAACCGTGCGAAACCATCTGCACCAACGCCCCTTCCATGCCCAGGGTATTGAACAAAAAAATACCCAGGGTCGCAAATCCCATGTGCGAGATAGATGAGTAAGCAATCAGCTTTTTCATGTCAGACTGCACGAGCGCTACCAGACCAATATACACCACGGCAATCAGGGACAAAGTAATGATGAACCCCGCCATGTAATGACTGGCGTCCGGCACGATTGGCAGATTAAAACGCAAAAAACCATAAGCACCAATTTTCAGGGTAATCGCAGCCAACACCACCGAACCTCCCGTTGGCGCTTCAACGTGAGCATCCGGCAGCCAGGTATGCACCGGCCACATCGGCACCTTTACCGCAAACGCCATGAAAAAGGCGATAAACAATAAAATCTGCACAGGCAAACTCAAAGGTAACGCCTGAAAATCGAGAATCTCGAAACTGCCGTTGCATTGGAAGAACAGGTAAATAAATGCCACCAACATCAGCAACGAGCCTAGCAGCGTATATAGAAAAAATTTGATGGCTGCATATACCCGTCGCGGCCCGCCCCACACACCGATAACCAAAAACAATGGAATCAGCATGGCCTCAAAAAACACGTAAAACAACATGGCATCCAGCGCAGCAAACATCCCGTTGATCAATCCTGACATAATCAGGAATGCTGCCATGTATTGTGATACTTTATTCTGAATGACACGCCACCCTGCAATCACTACCAACACAGTGGTAAAACTGTTCAGCAACATCAACGGCATGGAAATACCATCCACGCCCAGGTGATAGTTGATGTTAAGCGCCGGAATCCAGCTGGAAAATTCCGTAAACTGCATATCGGCGGTCTGCACATTGAACTGGGTATACAAAGGCCACGCTACAAAAAGCCCCGCCAACGCCCCAAACAAGGCCAGAATCCGTGCCAATACCGCTTGACGATCTGATCCTGTGGCAAGAACCAGTACCCCACTGAGAATGGGTACCCAAATAACAAGGCTCAACAAATGGTGTCCAGCTAACATAACATCCCTATCCGAAATCCTGACCGAGCAGGTTCCTGTTCATTGGTATCATTCACACACAGCGCACACAGCGTTCAAGTCGTGCGCACAAACCAGGTCACCAGTGCAAATACACCAATGATCATGGCAAATGCATAATGGTAGATATAACCAGATTGCCAGCGACGGGTCACAGTAGAAAACCAACCCACCATCCGTGCGCTGCCGTTCACAAAAAACCCATCAATCAG
>JAJYGL010000025.1 GCA_021790625.1 Pseudomonadota bacterium
GACGTCTTCTGCGCTACGCAACAACTCTGCTTCATGCAGAAGCTGCCGTGCCCGCTCCAGGCTCATGCCATTATTCTTGGCATTACTCATGACGTTGGCGTCGCGTTTCATATAAACAGATTCCGGCCGTCACGGCAACATTCATGCTGGCAACCGTGCCATACATGGGAATACGCACCAATTCATCACAGTGTTCACGGGTCAGTCGTCGCATACCGCTACCTTCCGAACCCAGGACCCAAGCCACCGACCCGCTCGCATCCACCGCCATGATTTCGCGCTCCGCCGCATCATCGGTACCAATTATATGCACACCATAGTCTTTTAACTCGCGCATGGTGCGCGCCAGATTGGTCACTGTCAAGTAAGGCACGGTCTCTGCGGCACCACACGCCACTTTGCTTACCACCGCTGTCAAACCAACGGCGCGATCTTTGGGCGCAATCAACGCATTTGCCCCCATCGCATCGGCGATGCGCAAACAGGCGCCCAGATTGTGCGGATCCTGTACACCATCGAGCACCAGCAGCAGCAACGAACCAGTCAGATTTTCCAACACCTCGTCAATATGGCGCGGCGCAGCCAGCATGGCAACCTTGGCTGCAATCCCTTGATGACGGCCGCCACCGGCCATACCCTCCAGGCGACGAGCGTCCAGCGTTACTACTTTCAGTCCCAACTGTTTTGCTGTTTCCAGCACATCGCGGATACGCGGGTCTTTGCGCTCGGCATCGACATACAACTCTTCAACGCTGGCAGGATGGTTGCGTAACCGCGCAACGACAGCGTGAAACCCATAAATCAAAATTCCAGCCATTGCTTAATGTTTCTTTCTTTTCTTGGCGACTGTTTTATCGCCAGATACAGCCTCTTTTCCTGGCTTGCCACTTTTCACTGGCGTCGATTTTACGGCAGACGCCGTCGTTTTAACAGGGGATGCCGCTTTTTTTCGCGCGCCACGTGCTGGCACGGCCGTCTGTGCATCGACATGACGCGCGCCTTTTCGAGATATTGAAACAGATTCATCCAGTTGGAAATCAATCTGGCTGGTATCCAGACTCACCTTGACCACTTTGACGCGCAAGCGGTCGCCCAAACGATAACGTACGCCAGTGCGCTCACCCAGCATTTGATGGCGCGCCTTGTCAAAATGAAAATAATCGCTACCCAACTCGGAAATATGCAACAACCCTTCCACAAACAGGCCATCCAGCGCAATAAACAAGCCAAAACCCGTCACCGACACGATACTGCCATCAAACGACTCGCCGACATGATCCTGCATATAGTAACATTTCAGCCATGACTCCACATCACGCGTCGCCTCATCTGCCCGTCGTTCCGTCATCGAGCAGTGCGCACCCAATGCCGGCCAGTTGCCGGGGCTGAATTTCTCTCCGGCCAGCACGGCCTTGATAGCACGATGTACCAGCAAATCCGGATACCGCCGGATCGGCGAAGTGAAGTGGGTGTAGTGCTCATAAGCCAGACCGAAATGCCCGACGTTGTCCGGACTGTAAACCGCCTGTTGCAAAGAACGCAACATCACGGTCTGCAGCAAATGTGCATCCGGCCGTGGTTTTATCTGCTGCAACAAACGCGCATAATCTTTGGCTTGCGGCGTATCGCCGCCAGCCAACCCAAGCCCGAATTCAGACAAAAATTCGCGCAGGGCAATCAATTTTTCAGCGGTTGGGCCTTCATGAACCCGGTATAGGGTCGGCTGCCGGTTTTTCTTCAGGAAAGCTGATGCGCACACATTTGCCGCCAGCATGCATTCTTCAATAATCCGGTGCGCATCGTTGCGTTGCACCGGCACGATACGTTCGATTTTGCGCTCGTCATTGAACACCATCTGTGTTTCAATGGTTTCAAAATCAATCGCTCCCCGACGCTCCCGCGCTTTCAACAACACCTTGAACAAGGCGTATAAATGCTCCAATTGCGGCAGATGATCGCGCAACGCACCCGCGTCTTCCGGTTGTTGCAATGCTGCCCAAACCTGGTTATATGTCAACCGGGCATGCGAATGCATCACCGCCGGATAAAACCGATACCGGCTGATCGCCCCCATCTTGCCAATCTGCATATCACATACCATGCACAGACGGTCCACTTCCGGATTAAGCGAACACAGACCATTGGACAATGCCTCTGGCAGCATGGGGATGACCCTGCGTGGGAAATACACCGAATTTCCACGATTGAACGCCTCTTTGTCCAGTGCATCAGCCGTCTGGACATAATATGACACATCGGCAATCGCTACCACCAGCCGATAACCACTACCTTCCTCTACACAATACACCGCATCATCAAAATCACGCGCCGTTTCACCATCTATCGTCACCAGCGGCAAATGCCGGATATCCTCGCGTCCGGCAAAATCCTCTGCCAATACCGTAGACGGCAATCTGGCTGCCAACTGCTCCACTTCCGGCGAAAACTGCCATGGCAACGCATGCTTGCGCAACGCGATTTCAATCTCCATACCCGGGTCGGTATACCGCCCCAGCACCTCAACCACACGCCCCACCGGTTTGCTGTAACGTTGTACCGAACCAATCAGCTCCACATTCACCACTTCGCCCGCCTGCGCCATCCCCTCATTACCGGGCGGAATCAGGATATCCTGCGTAATACGCCGATTCTCCGGCGCTACCAGCATAATGCCGTGCTCTACCAGCAAACGCCCGACCACGTGCGTTTGCGTCCGTTCCAATACCTCGACAATCTTGCCTTCACGACGACCGCGCCGATCAACCCCGATTTCCCGTCCCATGACGCTATCACCATGCATCGCTTTCTGCATCTCACGTGGTGACAAAAACAACGAACTACTGCCATCATCCGGCTCCAAAAAACCGAAGCCATCCGGATGCCCTTCCACCCGTCCCTTAATCAAATCGAGCTTTTCCACCACACACAAATCACCGCGCCGGTTTTGAATCAACTCCCCATCACGTTCCATCGCACGCAACCGGCGCGAAAACAAAACCGACTCTTCCTCATTAATCTCCAGCATCACCGTCAATTCTTCAGCCGATAATGGCGCGCCGTGCTGACGCAGGATGTCCATCACGTACTCCCGACTCGGCAACGGGTGCTCATAACGTTCACGTTCCCGCTCAAGAAATGGGTCCTGCATGCGCAAACCTGCGCGTTTTTTTCTGGAATTCACCGCGTGAATCATTGACAACCACCTTTATTAATTTATAATGCGACTCTTGCCGCATAGACAGTATATCAGTATATCACTGATACGCTCGTCCCTCGCAAATGCCCAGATGGCGGAATTGGTAGACGCGCATGGTTCAGGTCCATGTGCCGCAAGGTGTGGAGGTTCGAGTCCTCTTCTGGGCACCACGATACTTTTTAACAAATCACCTCAAATCCTATATTTTCCCTGAATATCAACGGTTTGATGGTGTTTTTGCCCTCTTCCGGCATGCCGTTAGTTTCACATTTCCTCTCAAAAGCTATATAATTCTCGCTATCCGTTACAGCATTTTTACAGCGAGGATTACAGCATGGCATCGTTCAGGAAGCGCGGGAAGTCATGGGAAGTCTTTGTCGCCAAGAATGGTGTCCGGAAATCCGCCACTTTCGACACAAAAGCAGAAGCAGTGAATTGGGCAGCCCGCACAGAAACCGAAATCCTGCAAAATAAGCATGGCAGCATTCCGGATGACAAGTCATTCTCTGATTTGCTTACCCGATACCGCGATACCGGAAATTGTCAACCTAGTTGTCGCCTGACTGTTTGCGATTATGCTGCCATTTTGTGCGCCAAATTGTCTTTTATTTTCTCGCCTTTTTCAGCGATCTGCTGATCCGGATTCAAGTGCACAGCGAGAACGGGTTGCCAGTTTCTGGTGGCGCCGCTCCAGCGCTCAGGACATCGCTTTTTCGCTGCCTCGTAGACGATTGCACGCTTCTTCAGTAATGCCGTGTCGAGGCCAGCATGGCGCTCTGCCGGGGTCACGAAGTTGATGGCGCTGTGCCGGTGCTCTTGGTTGTACCACTGCACAAACACGCCCACCCATTGCCTCGCAGCGAGTAGGCTTTCAAACGCCCGACGCGGGTAGGCCGACCGGTACTTTAAGGTCTTGAACAGTGATTCCGAGTACGGATTATCATTGCTGACTGCCGGGCGGCTGAACGACGGCGAGACCCCCAGCGCTTGCAAAGTCGCCAACATCGTCGCGCCTTTCATCGGGTGACCGTTGTCTGAATGCAGCACCACTTGGTCCGCCTTGATGGCTTCGCGTGCGCAAATATCACGCATGACTTCGCCAGCCAGTTCGCCGCTTTCCGATTCATAAATCTGCCAGCCGACGATTTTCCGGCTAAAAATATCCATGAACAAATACAGGTAAAAATAGATGCCCTTCACCGGTGTCGGCAGATAGGTGATGTCCCAACTGAATAGCTGATTGGGCGCGGTGGCGCAAAGCGCGCGTGGTTTGTGACGGCGTTGCGCTGGCCGTTCTGCACCACGGTGTTTCAGCTGATTTTCGGCCCTTAGAATACGATAGAAGGTTGATTCAGATGCGATGTATTCGCCGCGATCCGCCAGTATCGGCACAATCTGACTCGGCGGCAGACTACCAAACTCATCCGAATTGGCAACCGTCAAAACCTTTTTACGCTCCAGTACGCTCAACCTGTTCGACGGAGTTTGCGTTCGCCCCGGGCGTTGATCGCCGCGTGATTGATCAGTCTGCCAGCGCTGCAATGTGCGTTCATTAAGGTTAATAGCCATACAGGCACGATCCTGGCGTGCACCGGAATCCATGGCCGCCTTTACCATTGTGATGATCTTGCCGCGCTCTATAAGGGAAGTCATTTGACCTCGTCCTCCCAGAGCGCGCGGAATTTTTTTGCAGAATCAGCAACGCTGCCGCCTCCGCCAATGCGTGATCTTTGCGTGCTATTTCACGCTTGTATTGTTTATAGTGTTCACGTTCAACAGAATACGCACGAGGTTGGAAAGGGTTGAAATCAGGCTGCCAAAGGTAACTTTGGGGGTTGAATTAAACATTCAGCGGAGATGCCGAGTTTTTGATTCAATTTCCAAATCATGTTTAGGGTTAGAGGCCGCTTCCGATTCAAAATTTCATAGACGCGGTTCAGCTTGCCAATGAAAGGCACCAAATCTTTCGGCGTAAGCCCTGCCTGATCCATGCGAAACTTGATGGCTTCAATTGGGTCAGGTAAGTCAATAGGGTAGCGCTTTGTCTCATAGGCTACTACAAGCGTAAGAAGCACTTCAAAGCGATCGCCATCCGGCATCCCGGGCGTTGGTTCGTTGTCGAAATACGCGGAAACTTCGCGGAGAGCTGCCTTGTAATCCTCTTCAGTTTTGATTGGGCGAATTTCCACGGTCATTCCTCCATTTCTATCGTCTCAGCATCAATCGCGTCATATTCTCTGTGCGTGCCAATAAACTTTACGTACACCGCCTGAAAGTGATACGCGACCGACACCACCAAACGGTAATCGTTGCCTTTGATGTTGAATACCACGCGCTTGTTCTTAAGGATGCTGGCGCTACGGTACTTTTCCTTGATCTGAGCTGGTTGCGACCAGTTGGCATTCTTCGCCTCATCCACCCAAGATTTTAGTGGCTGCTCTGCATCTGGATTTTGTTCCCAGAAGGCTCTCAAGAATCTAACGGCTACGATGTGCATTGAGTGAGTATAGTCCCAATACGGGATATGTCAACTATCTTTTTGACGATGGCGAACTGAATGAGGATTCAGTTGTTCGGTTATTCCGAACAACTGCCGCAGACTGGAAACAATACGAAGTCGCGCACTACAATCTGGACATGGTGCTGGCTTTGGGTTTCCGGGTACGCAGCTCGGTCGGTGTGCGTTTTCGTTTTCTGGGCTTGTGCGCTCAATTTTTGATGGAGAACAATCATGACTAGTCCGGTTTTTGCAAACATAAAAATTCAGGGCAAGTACGCGGAAGATCTGAGAGAAGAATCGGACCGCCGCAAACTCTCTCAAGCTGCTTTGGCGACTAAATACGTCATCAAGGGCATGGAAGCTCGCCGAGAGCCAGACACCGCCGCGCTGGCTAGCACAGAGCGCCGGATTGCTGCGACTATGCTAGCGTTGAGAGGCGACGTGGAAAGCCTGACAGCAACGGTTGATGTGGCTGTGGCGCTGGGTCGACGGATTAACAAAATTGTTACTGGTATCGCTGCCAGTGCCCTTCTGGGCACCAGCATACAGTTCGCGGCATTTGCAATCCGCCTC
>JAJYGL010000047.1 GCA_021790625.1 Pseudomonadota bacterium
GTCATCAATTGTTGTACCGGCCAGAGTCTTCGACAGTATGCCATTGCGCTTCAACTTCTCGACTGATGCCCTGATCTTGGCTATCGTTGGCTTCGATCCCGGAATCAGTTCAAGTGTCTTCAACGTGGCTCGGCTCAGCGGAGGTTGGCCTTGGGCAATCACGACCAACACTGCCTGATCGAAAGCATCGATCGAGTTGAGCAGCGCCCGCCAGATTGCGACCTGGTGGCCGCTGGTCCTGTAACTTTCAATGCCGCGCTTAACATCGGTCAACCCCTCTGCCGACATCATTCTGACGATGTCTCGCATAAGGGCCGGCTTGAAGCCGATTTTTTGGAACGCCTCCCGCAATTCGGCCAGCTCAAGTTTTTTGTCTGAATGAACTTGCCCGAAATGTTCTGCCAATAACTGCAGAAATTCATCGCCGAGAAAAGGAAAATCGATAATCTGTGCAAACTGATACATGGGTGCGCCGACAGTGTTCATGAGCCGGGCCAACCCTTCTTGCGAAGAACCTGTAAAAACGGCACTCACTGACTTGCGTCGCTGATGAAGCACAGCACGCAAGGTCGCAATCGTGGCGGCATCGCCCGGAGAATCGGCCAGCGCTTGGACCTCGTCGAGCATCAACAAGATTTTCCCCCCGTGCTGCCCGGCCAACCGGGTGACCAGTGCGCCCAACCGCAGCGGCGAAGACTCGGGCAATGCTCGACGTTGCGGCACATCGCCAAGTTCAAGACTGGCGCCTAAAACACCAATTTTCGTCACCGGGGTTTTTGCAACTTTGCCCATATTTCCGGCCGGAACAAGCAAATCATCCAACGCCTCTTCCATGGCATGGTTTATCGCTTCCAGCGGCGCCGACTTATACAACCAAAGGTCGACATACACAGGTAGCATCCCTACTGCCCTTGCCTCGGGAGCCATGTCATGGTCAAGGAAGAACGTTTTGCCAACGCGCCGAGGCGCAAACAGGGTCAAGGGGCGTCCAGGCTGTGCTTCGAGCAGAGCAAGATAGCTCCGCGCGAGGGCAGGACGCCGGACCTCAAGTTCATCAAACGTTTTCATGCCTCCATTGTCGTTGATTGCTGTTTAAATAGCAATTGCTGTATAAACAACAATCAATAGCAACGGCCAAAAGTTATGCTCTTTCCCAGCGGACTCAATCCGGCCTTCAGGCCGCTGACCACTGCTGACCCGCCGCTGATTTTGCGATTTCCGTGTTGACCGTCAAGGCGCGATAGCATGCGGCCCCGGCGCCGCACACTGCTCGGCTGCCGCCCCGCTCAACCCCTGCTGCACGCAATTGTTATATCGCTGCCGCATTTCCGCCGTGTTGTTGTATTCCACGTAGCTGTCCGGTCGCCAGATAGTGCCAGGGTCCAGGCCCTGGCTCAGGCACTGGGCAACGGTCAACCCATCCTGACACGGATTGGCAGTATGGCTGCCGTCGTACAACGCGTCGGTCGCAGTGATGGTGCCTCCCTGTCCCATGGGGTTCGCCATGAAACGGGTTTCAACGTTCTGCATCATCTGCGCCTGCACGGGGCCACTCGCTGCCTGCGCCGCCGTCGAGCCGGTTTCCACCGAACCGAACATACCGTTCTTGCCTTGCGTCACAGGTCCGCCAGGCCCCAGCACCGTATTGATCGTCGCATAAGCGGCAGGAATCAGAATATCCCCGAACCCGGCGGTGAAGACGGTAATCAGAATGGTAAAGGCCAGTACGGTCCAACTGGTCTGCGATGTCTGGTAACTGTAGATCAGATCCTGGGTGGACGGCATGTTGCCTCCTTTCCAGGGCGACGCCGAAATACCGGCGTCCACTACATGCTCCGGCGCGTCGCAACTGGTCAGGTTGCGCACGCAAAAGCTGGCGTCCATACCGGGCAAAACCCCGACAGCGGCCATCGGTGTGGCCACATACCAGTTCGGATACACGTAACCCTGCACGGTGGTGGTCGTGGTTGTGGTCAAAAGGCCGTTGCTGATATTAGACAAAGATTTCGGCTTCAGATGGGCCACTGCGATATATGCCACATTGGCCCTATAATGCCGCATGGCCAGTCCCACCGCCACCAGCATACCGCTCCATGCCACGTTATGAAACAGCGGGTCGGTCTGCGCGCCCTTGAACGCCTCGAACGGATTGTACCCGATGGCGTTGGACGCCACTTCGCTCGGCGTGCGGAACTTGCCCTGCGCTTTCCACCATTCGCCACTCCATGGCGTAAAATTCGACTGGTAAACCTGCAACACGCCATTCGGCAGTTTTTCCACTTTTTCTACCGTGATTCTGCCGGTTGCATTCGCTGGCGAATACTGGGCAAAAACATAAACGCTGGTGCGCGGAAAACTGCGCATGGCGTTGCTGATCTGTTGGCTACTGATACCGAGCGTCCCCACCGTTTCCTGATCCAGCGTGATCCAGTGATCCCCCTGAATCATCTGCATTACCACGTTCAATCCGCCCGCCGTGCCGGGCGAGAAACTACCCTGACCCAACAAGGTGAAATCATCCTTTGGCACCGAAACCGGCGTACCGCTACCCACTGCCAGCACGGTCAGCCAGTCGGACGCCACCGCATCAGCCGTTGCCCGGCCGACCTGCAGCAACCACAGCGAAAGAGTGACCATTACCAGCGCTGCCCGAATCCAGCGCTTCCATCTCCTGTTCCGCATTTCACCCATGATCCGCTCCTTTCGTCGTAAGGGACTTGCTACTGGACCGCTGAAACGTTGTAATCGCTTGCCGGCAAATGATGTAACGGGTCCTGCGTATAGTCATACGTCTGCCCGCTGCCCCATGGATCGATGATGATGTTGGCCAGCCCTGCCGGCGTCGGACTTCCGGTCAGTGTCACCGTATAAGTGTAAGGCTGAGCGTTGGCTTGCAAGGCGCTCGGATTGGGAAAGGTGCCCAGAAACGTATAACTCCCGTCCGCCATGACCAGATAACGATCCACCGTCGAATTCAACTGGTACCCGATGCTGCCCGCGTTGGTGTAGGTCGGGCCTGAATTGCCACCCAAAGGATAAATATTGATATTACCGGGGTAAAACGTTCCATATGGCCCAGGGGTAATCGTGCGTTGCACCACGTAAGGCGTGGTCAAGCCGTTGGTCGGGTAATAAATGGGATTACCGTTACCATCAACCCCATCCGATACAACACCTCCATTCTGCTGATACCACAGCCAGGGTGAAGGACCGGAAGCCGACTGGTCTGCTGCACCAGGGCTATAGGGCGTACGCGGGAGATATGGAGCGCCAAAAGTAGCCGAAAAGGAAGCGGTAGGGGCAGTGCAACCAGTATATAGATATTGACAAGTCAACCAATTTTGCCAAGCGGTATAATCTTGCGGGTTTGGATCTACAAACAGCGCATTGAATACCACAGGATTTCCATTGGTATCTGAACAGATATAACCTGCCACTGCTTGCGGTACATAACCAGCGATGTACCCTGACGCTTCACCGCCACAGATTGATGGGTTCGTTGCAGAAACGGTTTCATCTTCATACGAACTACATGCTCCCCCGCCACCATTGATGATAGAGTAACCAGAGTAAGCAGCTCCGACGTATGGATAATCGCTTGAATAACTGCAGTTCGTATAGCCACCATTCTGCATCGTCCGACTAGTGACATCCACGCTGACCTGCGCCTGGTTCACCGTCTGGCCGTTCTGCTGCACCTGGTTATACACCGGCCGCAAGGTTTCGACGTAATCCAGAACGCCGAAATTGGCGCCCTGCGCATTGAGCAGGCTTGCAAAATCGGTGTAGCCGTTGATAGGCACCACCGGACAGGGTGGATCGGCCACCGTGGCGTTGGCGGCAGTCCAAGCGGCGTGGCTGATGAGACATTCGGCGCCCCATTGCGGATCGACCGGGGTATTCACGGGCTGCGGCGTATCAAAAACGCCTCCCAGCGCAATTCCCTGCATGGCCGTGAGCGGGGTGATCACCGCAGCTGCGGCCTGACCGGGCACGATGGTCGGCGGCTGAATCTCTTCCCACTGCATGGTGCCGGCGCCGGGATAAGCAAAACTGGCCGGCAGGCCATTGGCCACAGCAAGCGGGGTATACTCGCCATACAGCGTCTTCGGCTGCCCGGGAATCAACTGCACGTCACCGAAACGCGACCGCCCTGACGCATCCACCATAACCTGCCAATACAGATACATGGGTTGCTGGTTGTTTTGCACCATCACCGCCTGCTCGTAAGTAAACATTCCCTGCGCCAACCCGTGACGCTGCAGGTACGCTGCCATCTGACCGGTTAACCACGGCAGCGCCTGTTGCACGGACTGGTTCGCCACCTGCAGCAGCGCCTGCTGATTTGGCGTGGGCGCATCCGGCACCAGCGGAATCTGTGTCACCCCGGCGGCACCGGACACCTGATTGTTCGCAAGGGCATACGTCAAACCCGGCAAATTATTGTTGGCCGGCACCGCTTGCGAACTGTACTGCGGGGATGCCACATAGGCATTGAAGCTGGTGGTATAGGAAGGAGGCAACCCGATGACCTCATACACCAACAGCATCTTACTGCCCGAACCCGCCCAGGCAGGCAATGCCATACCCAACACCGCAACCAACACAAATTTCATGAATATATTCATGTTTTCCTCCTGGACGAAACCAGCAACCACAGATCACTACATATCCATCAGTTAACGCTGCTGCTCAAATTGATTTTAAAAATCGTGCCATCGCCGTTACTGAACACCCCTGGGTTCAATCCGCCGCCGGCCAGACCATACAGATTGCCATCAGCACCTTGCAGGATTCCGTATGGATACATACTGACATCATTGGTTTCGGTACCAAAAGAGTACAAGGTAGTCATTGTGTTCGTAGAGACGTTGCACGACTGGATAGAGCCAAAACCCAATACCCCGCCTGTACCGTTGGGTATATAAAACAACCCGTTGTTACCCTGAATAACCGCACCAACCGCACCGCCGCTACTGCTCTCACAGTAAGTACTGAATGTTTGCGAGGCCAAATTGAACTCGAATAAATAGAAATTATGTGAGTCAGGTAACGTAGCAACCCCATACAAATTGCCATCGCTACCCTGTATCAATGAGTAAGGATTTATCGGATCAGTCACTTGGGCGCCAAATGAGTACAAGGTGGTCATCGTATTGGTCGACAAATCAAACCGAAATAACGCGCCACCGCCATACGCGCCACCACCAAGCCCGCCAAGACTCCCCCCATCAGCACCACCGGAGCCACTACTGAACCCGCTATTAAACCCATAAAGGTTGCCATCCGACCCTTGCAGCAAGTTACTTAACGTTGCAGACTGCGGCGCCGTGTACAGTACCGTTATGGTATTGGTTACCAAATTGAAGCTGGCGATGGCGGCACTGCCCGCATTACCTTCAGCAAAATACAACACACCATTGTTGCCTTGAAAGACGCTAACTGGGGGGGTCTCGTTTTTACCAAACGAGTACAACACGGTTTCCGTACTGGTGGTAGGGTCAACGCTGAACAATACGCCATTGTTATTGGTACCACCCTCATCTGCAATACCGTACAACTTGCCGTCACTGCCTTGAATAAGAACAGATGGATACTCACCCTGAGTGGTATCCGCCACGTTACTGCCAAAATTACAGATCACCGTTTCGGTGTTGGTGGTTGGATCAAACCGGAATACCGTGCCATGATTGTTCAACCCCACGCTGGTGCTGACTCCATACAAATTACCATCACTGCCTTGCAACAATTGTCCAGCATGTATGGCATCCCCAGGATAACTGCCAAACTGGTACAACACGCTCTCCAACTGGTTACCTATTGCCGTCGGTATGCTTGTTGAGGTACCCGTCGCTGTACCTGTTGGTGTGCTTGCAGAGCCTGATGACGGGTTGGTATTGACTAGTGGTACAGTTGTGGTTGTGGTTGACGTTGTCCCGCCACCTCCCACGCAAGCAGCGAGCAACAGGGGCAAGACGAGCGAGGCGATCAGGCTGCGGCGGTGTGGCAGGTCAATGGATGACATGTGTGACATGACTTTCCCCTTTCAAAATTATTGGCCGAATCTGGCCGGGTTGATGCGGTTGTTTTGCATGGGCGACATCACGCCGGTGGGGCCGCCGGGATTGATGGCGGCTTTGGCGAGCTGGCTGATGTCTTGCGGGTCGGCGTTGGCGATGGCTTGCGGTT
>JAJYGL010000256.1 GCA_021790625.1 Pseudomonadota bacterium
GAAACCGCTGATCGATTCACGCGCCAATTCATGAAAAGATCGGGGCAGGTCAAACGATGACGCCACACCATAAATTGCGGTAAAATCCCCACTTTCCTGTCAGAGCATATTCCCGCCGTTCATGCGTATTACCCACGGTCTTCATTATATGGCTGCCGCCTCGACAGCCATTACCATCGGAAATTTTGATGGCGTGCATCTTGGACACCGTCTGATGCTGCAACGCCTGGACGCGCATGCCCGTCATCACCGGCAAACGGTCACTGTGCTCAGTTTCGAGCCACATCCACGCGAATGGTTCGCGCCTGAGCAGGCACCGGCCCGGCTGTCCAGCCTGCGTGACAAACTGGCTTGCCTGCAACAGCTCGGTGTCGATCATGTGCATATTCTGCCATTCAACGCCCAGCTTGCCGCCATGACGGCGCATGAGTTTGTAGAGGATTTATTACTGCGCCAATTCCGTATGCAACATCTGGTGGTGGGTGATGACTTCTGCTTTGGTGCGCGACGCGCAGGAAATATCGATTTATTACAACAGCTTGGCAAACAGAACCACTATAGCCTGGATATCGTGCCCGGACTAACCAAAAACGGCACCCGAATTTCCAGCACTGCCATTCGCACCGCATTGGCCGACGCCAATCTTGAACTGGCCAAACAAATGCTCGGACGTCCATTCAGTATCAGCGGTCATGTGGTTCATGGCGACAAACGCGGACGCGAGTTGGGTTTCCCTACCGCCAATCTGCGTATTCTGTCTGTCACGCCGCCATTGACCGGCGTTTTTTACGTACAGATCCGCCTTTCCTCTGAGCAGGTATTTCCTGCAGTTGCCAATCTTGGCGTACGCCCCACATTGAACGACGGTAAAAAATCCAGGTTGGAAGTTCATATTCCCGACTTTTCCGGTAACCTGTACGGGCGTATCGTTCAGGTCACTTTTTTGGCTCATATCCGGGCAGAGCGCTCTTTTACCAGCCTTGACGCATTACGTCACCAAATTGCCGCCGATGTCGCGCAAATGCGCGATATCTTTCGTTTACCCGTTTCTGCATGAATCACCGAACCCAAGCTACCATGTCTGATTACAAACACACGCTCAACCTGCCCGACACGACCTTTCCCATGCGGGGCGATCTGGCCAAACGCGAACCGCAAATGCTCGCCCAGTGGCAACAGCAACGCTATCAACAAAAATTGCGCGAACGATGCGAGGGCAGGCCAAAATTCATTCTGCACGATGGACCACCTTATGCCAATGGCGACATTCACATCGGTCATGCGGTCAACAAGGTTTTGAAAGATATCATCATAAAAAGCAAAACACTGGCCGGATTCGATGCACCGTATGTGCCTGGTTGGGATTGCCATGGCCTGCCCATTGAACTGCAAGTCGAAAAGCTGCATGGCAAACATATTCCTGCCGACCAGTTTCGTGCCCTGTGCCGTGAATATGCAGCCGGCCAGATTGATCGGCAGCGCGCTGATTTCATCCGTCTTGGCATCATTGGTGACTGGGAAAACCCCTACCGCACCATGGATTTTGCTACCGAAGCCAATATCATCCGCGCACTGGGTAAAATACTCGACAATGGCTATTTGTATCGCGGCGCCAAACCGGTGCACTGGTGTACGGCCTGTGGCTCGGCATTGGCCGAAGCGGAAGTCGAATACGAGGACCGCCAATCGCCCGCCATCGACGTTGCCTTCGCTCTCACCGACACCAACGAACTGGCACGGCGTCTCAAGCTGCCGACGTTCACTGAGCCGGTATATGCCGTCATTTGGACCACCACGCCCTGGACACTGCCTGCCAATCAGGCCGTAGCTGCCCATGCAGACATCATTTACGACCTCATCCTGACGCCGCGTGGCATTCTGCTACTGGCGCGAGACCTCGCAGAATCGGCAATTGCCCGTTATGCGATGGATTCAGTCGAGGTGCTCGGTCAATGCACCGGTCGCATGCTGGAAGGCATCATGCTGCAACATCCATTTCTGGACCGGCAGGTTCCGCTCATTCTGGCCGACCACGTCACCACCACAACGGGTACAGGAATGGTGCACATGGCCCCCGCTCATGGCGTGGAAGATTATCAGGCCGGCTTGCATTATCAACTGGCTGTGGACAATCCGGTAGATGATGCCGGCAAGTTTTACGCCCACATCCCTTTTGTGGCAGAACTGGACATCTGGCAAGCAAACCCTGTCATCATTCAATTATTATCCGATCGGGAACTGCTACTGGCACAACAAAAACTGCTGCACAGCTACCCCCATTGCTGGCGTCACAAAACGCCCATCATTTTCCGTGCCACACCACAATGGTTTATCGGCATGGAAAAACCTGGCACTCATCGTGACAGTTTGCGCCATCTTGCCGAACAAGCCATCAGCAACACTGTTTTTTATCCGGACTGGGGTCGCGCGCGCCTGGCGGCGATGATAGAAAACCGGCCGGACTGGTGTGTGTCGCGCCAACGCAACTGGGGCGTTCCCCTGCCATTGTTTCTGCACAAGATAACCAGTGAACTGCACCCACGCAGCCACGACATCCTCGAAGCCGTCGCCAATGCTGTGGAAAAGCACGGCATCGAAGCCTGGTTTTCCAGCACGACAGAGGACTGGATTACCGAAGACGCCGACACATGGCGGCAATTGACCGACACGCTGGATGTCTGGTTCGACTCCGGTACCACCCATGCCAGCGTGCTACGCACACAGCCAGCATTACGCTGGCCAGCCGATTTGTATCTGGAAGGTTCTGATCAACACCGTGGCTGGTTTCAGTCCAGTCTGCTGACCGGTTGCGCCATCGATGGTCACGCTCCGTATCGCGCCCTGCTTACCCATGGTTTCGTCGTTGATGGCAATGGGCACAAAATGAGCAAATCACGCGGCAACGTCATTTCTCCGCAAAAAGTCATCGATACCTGGGGCGCCGACATCCTGCGCCTGTGGATTGCCGCCACCGATTATTCGGCCGAATTGAGTGTGTCGGATGAAATCCTCAAACGCGTGGTCGAATCTTATCGCCGCGTGCGCAACACCTTGCGTTTCCTGCTTGCCAATCTGGATGATTTCGACCCGGCAACCCACTCGCTACCCATCGATGAATGGCTGACCATCGACCGTTATGCCATGATCATGTTGCAAAACTTCCAAACTGACAGCTGTACCCATTATGGCAATTATGCCTTCCATCATATCGTGCAAAAATTGCATCTGTTTTGCTCGGAAGAGTTAGGCAGTTTTTATCTGGATATTCTCAAAGACCGACTCTACACGACACAGGCCAATTCGCACGCCAGACGTTCAGCACAAAACGCCCTGTACCATATCACGCGCAGTCTGCTCATTTTGATGGCACCCTATTTGAGCTTTACTGCCGAAGAAGCCTGGTCAACACTGACCCGCCGCGAGGATGACAGCATCTTTTTCCAGCAATGGCATGCCATTCCTGCGCCGCGAGATACAGACACCCTGAATCAGCATTGGCCAATTATCCGCAATACCATTTCCATGGTACGAAAACAGCTGGAAGTGTTGCGCGGCACAGGAGAAATCGGCGCATCACTGCAAGCCGACGTCTCCTTACAGGTCAACGACGCCGACCACGCCGCCTTGTCCACTTTGGGCGACGAGTTGCGCTTTGCCCTCATTACCTCCAGCGCCAGACTCCTGCATAACACCGACAGCAGCGAAACACTTATCGACGCACAAGCCAGCGAACAGAAAAAATGCGAGCGCTGCTGGCATTACCGTACCGATGTCGGGCAACACGCCGAGCATCCCCAATTATGTGCGCGCTGCCACAGCAATCTGTTTGGTTCGGGTGAGGTACGCCACCATGTTTAACCGCCGCATGGCGCTCATCAGTGCCGTTTTAGTCATGTTTTTCGACCTGGGCAGCAAAAACTGGATCATGCGTCACTTTCTGGTTGGCGCCAATCAACCCATCACCCCCTGGTTCTCGCTGGTCTACGCCCGCAACACCGGTGCTGCTTTCAGCCTGTTAGCGAATCAACCTGGCTGGCAACGAGGATTTTTTACCGCGGTCGCCCTGGGTGCCAGCATCATCATTCTGATACTACTACGCAAGAAAAACTTTAGCCTGCTTGCCAGCATCGGCCTCGGACTGATTCTCGGCGGTGCGCTCGGCAACGCCATCGATCGCATGGCACTCGGTTACGTGGTTGATTTTTTATGGTTTCATGTCCAGCAATACAGTTGGCCGGCCTTTAATGTTGCCGACTCTGCCATCGATCTTGGCGCTGCCTTATTGCTATGGGACAATTTCCACCAGTCCAAACCTCACACAAACTGACACCATGACCCATCACATCCTGCTTGCCAATCCACGCGGTTTCTGTGCGGGCGTTGACCGTGCCATTGCCATTGTTGAACGCGCGCTCGAACAATATGGCGCGCCCATTTATGTTCGCCACGAGGTGGTGCACAACCGGTTCGTGGTCGAAGACCTGAAACAGAAAGGCGCCATCTTCATCGAGCATCTCGATGATGTTCCCATTGGCAGCACCCTTATCTACAGCGCCCATGGGGTCCCCCTGTCGGTACGAAAACAGGCCGAAGCGCGCCAATTGAACGTCTTCGACGCCACGTGTCCACTGGTGACGAAAGTCCACCTGGAAGTCGCTCGCATGCGGAACAAAAATTACGAAATCGTCATGATAGGGCATCGCGGTCACCCGGAAGTCGAAGGCACCATGGGCCAAAGCGACAGCGGCATGTACTTGGTAGAAACCGAATCTGACGTCAACCGTCTCGTTGTCAATCACCCCGACAAGCTCGCCTACGTTACCCAGACCACACTGTCCATCGACGATGCTACTCGTGTCATCGACGCGTTGAAACGACGCTTTCCTGCCATTGAAGGCCCGAAAAAAGACGATATCTGCTACGCCACACAAAACCGGCAGGATGCCGTCAAGTCACTGGCACAGCAATGCGACCTGATCATCGTGGTCGGTTCTCCCAACAGCTCCAACTCCAACCGATTAAGAGAAGTCGCGGAAAATCATGGCGTTACTGCGTATATGGTTGACGATGCAGCACAAATTCAGCCTGCATGGCTGACAGGAAAAACGCGCATTGGCGTTACCGCTGGCGCTTCTGCACCAGAAGTACTGGTACAGGCCGTCATCGATGCACTGCGAATCTTTGGCGTCGATGAACCTGTCGAATTGGCGGGCATCACAGAAAATGTTGTTTTTGCCTTGCCAAAATCCATGACCCAGAACCAATAAAAATTCTGGATTGGTATTGAGAAGACGAATAAGCATTTTCCCCGCCCCCACTTTTTGTTATAATCTCCAATCTTTTTGACGTTTTTATTAACCTTTTATCGAGGAGACTTAAACATGGCTGACAAGCTGCTGATTATCATGGTCAATACCGACCCGAGCAACGGTTCCGAACTGGGTGCCCCTTTCTTTCAGGCTACCGTTGCCGCTGCCATGGAATATGACGTTGAAGTCGTATTGACTGGTCGCGCAGGTGAATTGGCTATCAAAGGTGTCGCAGAAAAACTGTTCGTTCAGGAAGGTTCGCCCAAGAGCGTATACGAATTCATGAAGGACGCTCACGAAGCTGGCGCAAAGTTCAAGGTTTGCACTCCAACACTCGAACTCTGGGGCCACGATCTGATCCCTGAAATCCAGGAGACGGTTGGTGGTGCTTATGTCATTCAGCAAGCCATGGACGAAGATGTCGTCACACTGACTTACTGACACCAGTCAACAGATCTGTTCAGGTTAACCCATACCGGCATGGAACAAATGACAAATTTGCGGAGCTAAAAGCTCCGCATTTTTTATGCTACTCTCCTCATTACGACAAATAAATGATATTTTTATGTCATCCAAATGATCAGGGTTGAACTATTTTGCCATATCGACACTCAATACACGCAATAACAACCGGGTGAATATCCGGAATACATTCAGGGATTGTGACAAATAATGGATGATCGGGATATCGATCAACAATTGGTGGAGCGGGT